>JACCUZ010000338.1 GCA_013698395.1 Sporichthyaceae bacterium | reverse complement strand
TCTTCCCGGAGCGCTACGACTCGCCGACGTACTGGCACGACATCACCCGGTTCTACGCCCGGATGTTCCAAGTCTTCGTCATCTTCGTGAACCGGGTGGGGGCCGAGGGCAAGTTGCAGTTCTGGGGCGGCTCACACGTCGTGGACCCGTGGGGCAACCTCGTCGCCGAGGCTCCCCTCGACCAGGAGACCCTGATCTGCGCGGACATCGACATGGCCACCGTCCGGCGCCGCCGACGCGAGGTCCCGCTGGTCAAGGAGGCCCGGCTCGGCATGGTGCTGCGGGAGATGAACCGGCTGGTGGACGAGGGCGGCGATCTGTAAGAGATTTGCCGAGGTCGGTCAGCTGTCACCTTCGAGGCACCGGAGGTACCAGTCGTGGAAGGTGCTGACCGAGCCTTCGGTGACCGGTGACAGAGGCCCAGGCAGGTAGCCGCGGGACCGGATGCCGGCGGCGTTGAGCTCGCAGAGCTCCCAGTCCTGCTCCGAGGTGGCACCCAGAACGGCCGTGAGCTCGGCGACGGTGTAGTCCCTGCCCTCTACGGCGTCCGCTCTGACGAGGAACGTGATGTCGACGTCGGTGCGCTCGGGGCCGACCGGGGTGAGTCGGGTCGTCGCAGCGTAGTCGGCATCGACGTGCGTCCAGGAGTTCGGCAACGTGACGAGTCGCAGGCTGCCGACGTCGGAGCTGGGGAGCCTGCCGAGCAGTGGCGCGATGAGGCTGCCGCTCAGGCTCTCGGTCACGAAGCCGTCGCGCAGGGGAAGGCGCGCCACGCGGAACCACCCGTCGTCGGCGAAACTCACCTCTTGTGGGGCAAGCCCCTGCTCCACCCAGCGGCGGTGATGGTCGGCCACGGCGGCCTCGTACTGCCGGTTGGTCCGGCTGTCACCCGCGATGCCGAAGTCGTAGTTGGAGAGGCAGAACTCGGGGTGGTTGACCCGGCAGTGGTAGCACTCCCTGTTGTTCTCGACGAGAATCTTCCAGTTGGCCGCGACCGTGTAGTGCTGACGGGCGGCGACCCTGGCCTGCTCGAGGTCGTGCAGGCGCAGCTGGGGTTCCACCGCGTCGACCGCCGGGTCGAAGGGGGGCGCGGCGTCGGAGAAGCACACGAACAGCAGGCCGCCGAGGTTGCGCAGGTGCACTGGCCGGAGGGACAGCTCGTGCCGGTCGGCGTCCGGACCCATATGAGGAGCTGCGCGCAGGGCGCCGTCAAGGCCGTAGGTCCACTGGTGGTACGGGCAGACGACGACCCGGGCGGAACCGGAACCCTCCGGCCACAGCCGGCAACCACGGTGACGACACACGTTGTGATGCGCCCGGACGACGCCCTCGTCGTCCCGCGTCAGCAGCACGGAGTCACGGCCCATGCTCCAGGCCGCCACATCACCCGGACGCGGCACCTCGCTGGACGAGCCTACGAACAGCCAGTTCGTCGCGAAGACCCGTTCCAGGTCCCGCTGGAAGAACTCGTCCGCGACGTAGTAGGCCTGCGGAAGCGTGTACCCGGTCCGCCGATCCGCGGCGACGTCCCGTGTGTCCGTGGTCATTTCCGGTCCCGACTGCCGCTGCGGCTCTTCTGACTGTCCCGAGGCCAGCGTACAACAACTCGAGTTGTTGAGGACTAGCTCCACGGGAAGGGTGAGTGGCTCACCGGGTGCAGCCGGCCGGCGGCGTAGCGGGCGAACCGGAACGGCTCCAACAGCTCCTGCTGCTCGCCCAGCAGCTCCTGCGCGACTAGACCGCCGACACCGATCATCTTGTAGCCATGATTGGAGTCCGCGATGACGTAGGCGTTGTTTCCGAAGACGTCGAAGACCGGAAAGCTGTCCGGCGTGAAGCAGCCGATGCCCCCCGACGGCTCCTTGGAGAAGAGCGAGCCCTTCCCCTCGAACCGCTTCAGGCAGTGGGCGAGACCCGACGTCCACATCCGCGCGAAGTCGGGGCCGACCACGAAGTCCGGGCTGGCCGGCCCGTAGGGGTCGACGGCGACCTCGTCGGCGTCCCTGTCGACTACGAAGGGCATCGCGCCGCCCTGTACCCCACCGAAGTTGAAGTCGGGCTTGAAGTAGATGCCCCAGAGCCGGTCCGTGACAAGCGTTCCGTCGGCGTCGTCGTAGAGCGGTGCGTCGGTGTCGACGTGCACAACCGGCGGCATGCCGCCCCGGCTGTCCGTGAGGAACGTGGGATCGACGCCGAGCGTGCCCTCCTGCAGCGACCAGTAGGTCCACATCGGCCGTTGATGCGTCTGGCCGTCCCGGCCGAGTACCGAGACCGTCTCGGGCAGCCCCAACATCTGCCAGATGTCGCGCACCCATGGCCCCGCGGCGACCACCAGGGCGTCGCAACGGATCGTGCCGCGATCGGTCTCCACGGCGGTGACGGTGCCGGCGTCCCTGGACAGTCCCGTCACCCGTACACCGGTCAGGATCGTGGCCCCGGCTGCGGTCGCCTTGGCGGCGAGCCCGTGGAGGGAGGCGCGGTTGTTGGCGTACCCGCCGTGGTGCTCATGCAGCACGCTGGTGATGTTCTTCGCCTGCCAGTCCGGGAAGATCGACTGAAGGTAGAGCCGGGAGTCGTCCGAGCCCTCGACGAACGTCGAGGGATAACCGATCTCCCGCTGCTGCGCGGAGATCGTCGCGACGTCGTCGTGCATCACCTCAGGCGAGATCTGGAGGTAGCCGACCGGGTGGTAGGAGAAGTCCTCTGCGTGGGACTCCCACACCGCGACCGAGTGGGCCATCAGCTCGCGCATGGCGGGCTGGAAGTAGTTGTTGCGCACCACCCCGCACGCGATGCCGGACGCGCCGGCCCCGACATCGGTCTTGTCCAGGACCACGACGTCGGCGCGGGTGCCGTCACCGCGGTCGCCGAGCGCGCTCGCCAGGTGCCAGGCGGTGGACAGGCCGTGGATGCCGGCCCCGATGACGACGTACGACGCGGTGGCGGGGAGCTCCATGCACGTGCCTCCTGTACGACGCCGGCAACCCCAGTTGTCGCCAGCGTATCCCGGGCCTATTGCGGTCCGAACAGCTCCACGACCGCCGCCGCAGCGGCCTGAGCGGAACCCGCCAACATCGCCGCACGGTCCCGACGAGGATCGTCGACGTCACGTCCAAGGTTCTCCCCCACGAGGATCGCCGCGGTCGTCGCGGCGGCCGACGCCAGCAGGACCGCGGCAGCCGCGTCGCCACGGAGGTCGGCCTTGCTGGACCTGGCCAGAGCGGCGGCGAGATCGGCGACCTCGGCAGCGACCTCGGCGATCTCCAGCGGCACGTCGGTGGCCTCGGTGAGGGCCGCGCGCACAGCGCGTCGGCGGCCCTCGGCGTCGGGTCCTCGAGGCAGCCGGGTCGCATCGAGGTAGCGGCCATAAGCGGCGGCGTCAGCGTCGGCGAGCAGCGCTGCCCGGCGCCGCAGGCCCTCCGCCCGCTCGACCAGGGAGTGGACACCGGCGGTCGCAGGCGGCGAGGGGTCGCCGTACCGCGTGGCCATGGCGGCCAGGCC
>JACCUZ010000310.1 GCA_013698395.1 Sporichthyaceae bacterium | reverse complement strand
CCGCCGCGCGCGTGCGGGTGTTCTCCGACGACGGCGCGTGCGTGTCCGACGCGGTGCTGATGCGCCGGGCGCTGGAGTACGTCAAGGCGTTCGGCGGGGTCGTGGCCCAGCACGCGCAGGAACCTCGCCTGACCGAAGGCGCGCAGATGAACGAGGGTGACCTCTCCGGCGTGCTCGGCCTGGCCGGCTGGCCCGCCGTGGCCGAGGAGGCGATCATCGCCCGCGACGTGCTGCTCGCGGCGCACGTCGGGTCGCGACTGCACGTCTGCCACGTGTCGTCCGCCGGCTCGGTGGAGATCCTGCGCTGGGCCAAGTCGAAGGGCTGGAACGTCACCGCAGAGGTCACGCCGCACCACCTGCTGCTGACCGACGCGCTGGCCTCGACGTACGACCCGGTATTCAAGGTGAACCCACCGCTGCGCACGGCTGAGGACGTCGAGGCACTGCGCGGCGCCCTGGCCGACGGCACCATCGACGCCGTTGCCACCGACCACGCGCCGCACTCGCACGAGGACAAGGACTGCGAGTGGGCCGCAGCAGCCATGGGGATGCTCGGCCTCGAGACGGCGCTGTCGGTCGTGCAGGAGGCGATGGTCGACACCGGGCTGCTGGATTGGGCGGGGGTGGCGGACCGGATGTCCGTACGCCCGGCGCGCATCGGGCTGCTCGACGGCCACGGGACGGCGCTCGAGGTCGGGGCGCCGGCCAATCTCGTGCTGGTCGACCCGGCGGCGCGCCGCACCATCGACCCGTTCGCCCTCGCCTCCCGGTCGCGCAACACGCCCTACGCCGGCCGCGAGCTGCCAGGGGCTGTGGTCGCCACCTTCCTGCGCGGGCGGCCGACCGTCCTGGACGGGAAGCTCCAGTGACCGCGGCCTTGCTCGCGCTCGAGGACGGCCGGACCTTCCGCGGCGAGGCCTACGGCGCAACCGGCGAGACGTTCGGCGAGGCCGTCTTCGCGACCGGAATGACCGGGTACCAGGAGACGCTGACCGACCCGTCCTACCACCGCCAGGTCGTGGTGATGACAGCGCCGCACATCGGCAACACTGGCGTCAACGACGCCGACGCGGAGTCCGCCCGGGTCTGGGTCAGCGGCTATGTCGTTCGCGACCCGGCGCGTCGGCCGTCCTCGTGGCGCTCCCAGCGCTCGCTGGGCGATGAGCTGACCGACCAGGGGGTCGTCGGCATCAGCGGAGTGGACACTCGCGCGCTGACCCGGCACCTGCGCGAGCGCGGCGCGATGCGCGTTGGTGTGACGTCGGTCGGCACCGACGAGGCCTCCTTCCTGGAGCGGGTACGTCAGGCGCCGGCCATGGCCGGTGCCGACCTCACGGGGGAGGTGTCGACGCCTAGGCCGTACGTCGTCCCAGCCCGCGGCGAGCACCGCTTCACGGTCGCCGCGCTGGACCTCGGCATCAAGCGGACCACGCCGGTGCAGCTGGCCCAGCGCGGCATCGAGACCCACGTCCTGCCCGCCGCGTCGACCCTCGACGACGTGCTCGCGACCGGTGCCGACGGGGTGTTCCTGTCCAACGGCCCAGGTGACCCGGCGACGGCCCAGCGCGCGGTCGCGCTGACGTCGGCGCTGCTCGGGCACGGCGTGCCGTTGTTCGGCATCTGCTTCGGCAACCAGATCCTGGGCCGGGCTCTTGGCCTGGAGACGTACAAACTGCGGTACGGCCACCGGGGCATCAACCAGCCGGTGCAGGACCGGGCGACGGGGCGCGTCGAGGTGACCGCGCACAACCACGGGTTCGCGGTGCGGGCACCGGCCGGAGCGACCTTCGACACGCCGTTCGGGGCGGCTGAGGTCTCCCACGTCTGCCTCAACGACGGGGTGGTCGAGGGCCTGCGGTGCCGAGACGTCCCCGCGTTCTCGGTGCAGTACCACCCCGAGGCCGCCGCCGGGCCGCACGATGCGTCCTACCTCTTCGACCGGTTGGCCGACCTGCTCGCGCGGAAGACCGGCTGATGCCGCGGCGCACGGACCTGCGCAGCGTCCTGGTCATCGGGTCAGGCCCGATCGTCATCGGGCAGGCCTGCGAGTTCGACTACTCCGGTACGCAGGCCTGCCGGGTGCTGCGGGAGGAGGGCCTAAGAGTCGTCCTGGTCAACTCCAACCCGGCCACGATCATGACCGACCCGGAGTTCGCCGACGCGACGTACATCGAGCCGATCACCCCGGAGATCGTCGCGAAGGTGATCGAGCGCGAGCGCCCCGACGCGCTGCTCGCGACCCTCGGTGGCCAGACGGCGCTCAACACAGCGATGGCTCTGCACGCCGCCGGCGTCCTGGACCAGTTCGGCGTAGAGCTCATCGGCGCCAACATCGCCGCGATCGAGGCCGGCGAGGACCGGCAGCGCTTCAAGGACGTGGTGGAGAGCATCGGCGCGGAGTCGGCGCGCAGCACCGTCGCGCACACCCTGGACGAGTGCCTCGCCGCCGCGGCCGACCTCGGTTACCCGCTTGTCCTGCGCCCCTCCTTCACCATGGGCGGGGCCGGCTCGGGTCTGGCGCGCGACGAGCCGGAGCTGCGCCGGATGGCCGCCGCGGGTCTGCAGGCCAGCCCGACCACGGAGGTGCTGCTCGAGGAGTCGGTGCTGGGCTGGAAGGAGTACGAGCTCGAGCTGATGCGCGACACCGCCGACAACGTCGTGGTCGTGTGCACCATCGAGAACGTCGACCCGATGGGCGTGCACACCGGCGACTCGATCACCGTCGCGCCGGCGATGACGCTGACCGACCGCGAGTACCAGCATCTGCGCGACGTCGCGATCGACGTGATCCGCGCCGTGGGGGTGGACACCGGCGGGTGCAACATCCAGTTCGCGGTCGACCCGGTCGACGGCCGGGTCATCGTCATCGAGATGAACCCACGAGTGTCACGCTCGAGCGCGCTCGCGTCGAAGGCGACCGGTTTCCCGATCGCCAAGATCGCGGCGAAGCTGGCCCTGGGCTACACCCTCGACGAGATCCCCAACGACGTCACCCGCGAGACCCCGGCGTCCTTCGAGCCGGCGCTGGACTACGTGGTCGTCAAGGTCCCGCGGTTCGCCTTCGAGAAGTTCCCTGGCGCCGACCCGCGGCTCACGACGCACATGAAGAGCGTCGGTGAGGCCATGGCGATCGGGCGCAACTTCACCGAGGCGCTGCAGAAGGCCCTGCGGTCGCTGGAGAAGCCGCAGGCCGTGTTCGACTGGGCCCGCGACGACGCCCTCGACGTCGAGGACCTGCTGGAGCGCTGCGCGGTGCCGCACGACGGGCGGCTCAAGGTCGTCCAGCATGCGCTCCTGGCCGGCGCGAGCGTCGATCAGGTGCACGACGCGACCGGCATCGACCCGTGGTTCCTCGACCAGGTCCAGCTGCTCAACGAGGTGGCGGCCGAGGTCGAGGGCGCCCCGGAGCTGGACACGGTGCTGCTGCAGCGCGCGAAACGGCATGGCTTCTCGGACGCGCAGGTCGGCAGGCTGCGCCGGCTGCCCGAGGACGTCGTGCGTGGGGTGCGCCATGCGCTGGGTCTCCGGCCGGTCTTCAAGACCGTCGACACGTGCGCGGCGGAGTTCGCCGCCCGGACCCCGTACCACTACTCCTCCTACGACGACGAGACCGAGGTCGAGCCGCGCGCCGAACCGGCCGTGATCATCCTGGGCAGCGGGCCCAACCGCATCGGGCAGGGCATCGAGTTCGACTACTCCTGCGTGCACGCCTCGTTCGCGCTGCGCGAGCGCGGCCTGCGCACCGTGATGGTCAACTGCAACCCGGAGACGGTGTCGACCGACTACGACACCTCCGACCGGCTGTACTTCGAGCCGCTGACCCTCGAGGACGTGCTGGAGGTGGTCCACGCCGAGCAGCTCGCCGGGCCGGTAGTGGGCGTCGTGGTCCAGCTCGGTGGCCAGACACCCCTCGGGCTTGCACAGCGGCTCAAGGACGCCGGCGTGCCGATCGTGGGCACCACGCCGGAGGACATTCATCGGGCCGAGGACCGGGCCGCGTTCTCGCAGGTCCTCGCCGACGGCGGCTTGCGCGCCCCCAAGCACGGCACCGCGACGTCCTTCGACGGCGCGCGGCGCGTGGCCGCCGACGTGGGCTACCCGGTGCTGGTCCGCCCCTCGTACGTGCTCGGCGGACGCGGCATGCAGATCGTGTACGACGACGAGGAGCTGGCGGCGTACATGGCCGACGCCACCGAGGTCTCCGCGGACCGCCCGGTGCTGGTCGACCGGTTCCTCGACGATGCAATGGAGATCGACGTCGACGCACTCTATGACGGTGAGGAGCTCTATCTCGGCGGTGTCATGGAACACATC
>JACCUZ010000294.1 GCA_013698395.1 Sporichthyaceae bacterium | reverse complement strand
GTTCTGGCTGGTGGCACTGCTCGGAGCCGCCGGCATCGTGTACGGGAGCCTGCTCGCCCTCGGCCAGACCAACCTGCGCCGGCTGCTCGCCTTCGCCAGCCTGGCGCACATGGGCGTCGTCATGCTTGGGCTCTTCTCGCTCAATCTCGACGGCTTCGAGGGCGGCCTGCTGCAGATGGTCAACCTCGGCATCGTCGGCGCCGGCCTGTTCTTCGTCGCCGGGTTCCTCACCACCCGGGTGGGGCCGCCCGACCTCGGTGCGCTCGGTGGCCTCATCAACCACGCGCCGCTGATGACGGCGACGTTCCTCGTCATCGCCCTGGCCGGCGTCGGGCTGCCCGGCACCAACGGTTTCAACGGCGAGCACCTGGTCATGCTCGGGGCCTACGAGCGCAGCTGGCCGATGGCGCTGGCCGCCGGGCTGGGTGTGTTCCTGACTGCCGCCTACTCGCTGTCGTACTTCGTCCGCGGTTTCATGGGCGAGGCCAAGCCGGCGGTCGTAGACCGGGTCTACGACCTCACGACCCCCGAGAAGGGCATCGTCGTCGTTCTCGTCGGGCTCATCTTCTGGATCGGTCTCGGGACCGGCCCCTTCATCCAGACGATTCGCCCGTCGCTGACGGTGCTGTCCGAGCACGTCCAGACCCGGGCGCAGCCATGAACGAGATCCCGGCCACCGACCAGATCGGGTTCCCCATCTTGTCGACGCTGGTGGCGCTGCCGCTGGTGGTGCTGGTCGTCCTGGCCTTCTTGCGGGACCAGCGCGCCGTACGGCCGGTCGCGCTCGCCGGGGCGCTCACGGAGCTGGCCCTGGCCCTGGCACTCGTGGCCCGCTTCCGCACCGGCGGAGCCGACTTCCAGTTCGCCGAGCAACTTCCGTGGATCGACGCCATCGGGCTGACCTATCACCTCGCCGTCGACGGCGTGAGCCTGCTGTTCCTGCCGCTGACCGCGTTACTCGTGGTCGTGGTGATGCTCACGTCCTGGTCGACCGTGCGCCACCAGCCCAAGGCCTACCTGATGACGGTTCTCGGCTTCGAGGCCGTCGCGATGGGCGTCTTCGCCGCCGTCGACCTCATCCTGTTCTTCGTCTTCTGGGAGCTGCTGCTGATTCCGACGTTCATCCTGATCAAGATGTGGGGTACCGGGGTCGAGCGCACCCGCGCCGCCGTCAAGTACGTGCTGTACATGCTCGTGGGCTCCGCCGGGCTGCTCCTCGGCTTCATCCTGCTCGGCGTGAACCACCGGGACACGCCGGGCTCGGCCGGCGAGCTGTCCTTCGACCTGCTCGCACTCATGGACGATGCCGTGCCGATCGGCACCCAGACCACCGTGTTCTTCCTGCTGGCCTTCGCCTTCGCGCTCAAGGCACCGATGTTCCCGTTCCACTCGTGGATGCCCGCCGCGTTGTTCGACGGTCCGATCGGCATGGCGGTGTTCCTGGCCGGCCTGAAGATGGGCGTATACGGCTTCCTGCGCTTCGTCATGCCACTCGTGCCCGACGCGTTCGCGACCTGGAGCTGGTTGATCGCGGTACTCGGGTTGGTCGCGATCCTGTTCGGCGCGCTCGTGGCACTGGTCGAACCCAACCTGCGGAGGCTGCTCGCCTTCGCCAGCGTCAGCCACGTCGGCATCGCGATGCTCGGTCTGGCCAGCCTCAACGTCCAGGGTGTGCAGGGCGCGCTGTTCCTCATCGTCAGCCTCGGCCTGACCTCGAGCGCAATGCTGCTGGCGGCCGGCTTCATCCAGCACCGCGTGGGCAGCACCGACATGGCCGCCCTCGGCGGGTTGGCCCAGCGGGCGCCCGTCCTCGCCGTGTTCTCCCTCGTCGCCTGCCTCAGCGCCATCGCGCTTCCCGGCACGATCGGGTTTCCCGGTGAGTTCCTGGTGCTGCTCGGCGCATTTCGGGCCCAAGCTTGGCTGGCCGCCGTCGCGGTGCTCACCGTGATCCTCACCGCCGCCTACGTGCTGCTTTTCTACCAGCGTGCGTTCCATGGGCCGGTCACCAGCCGGGTGGTGGCGGCCGTCGAGGACCTGCGGCCACCCGAGGCGGTCGCCGCGCTGGTGACCTGCCTGGCCATCGTCGCCTTCGGGTTCTTCCCCGGCCCCCTGCTCGAGACGAGCAAGGAGTCGGTCGACGTGGTGGTCGAACGACTCGCCGGCGACCGCACCGGGGGGAACTGACGATGGACACCTACTCCGTGGCACCGCTCCTGGCGCTCCTGGCACCCGTGCTCGGAGCGGCCGGGACGGCGGCCCTGCGCGACCGTCCACCCGCACGCGAACTCTGTGGCGTCGTCGCCGGCCTGGCGCAGCTCGCGATCATCGCGACCATGGTCCCGACGGTGCTCGACGGCGGAACCCTCTCGTTCACCATCTCGACGTTCCTGCCGGAGGCCGCCATCGGGCTGCGGGTCGACGCCCTCGGCGTCGTGCTCGCCGGAACCTCCTCAGTCTTGTGGATCCTCACCACCGTCTACTCGATGGGCTATCTCGGCACCGGACCCGATCGCGCACTGGCGCGCTTCCACGTCTACTTCGGCCTCACCATGGCCGTGACCATGGGGGTCGCGTTCTCGGTGAACCTGCTGACGCTCTACCTGTTCTACGAGGCGCTGACCATCATCACCTACCCGCTGGTGACCCACACCCGCACTGCTGAGGCGGCCCAGGGTGGAAAGCGCTACCTCAGCTACCAA
>JACCUZ010000241.1 GCA_013698395.1 Sporichthyaceae bacterium | reverse complement strand
CCAGCGGTCGACGGATCGCACCGGGTGGGTGGTCCGGCGACGACCGCGGACGAGCCGGCCACCGCACCGCTGCACCCGGAGGGCGATGTCGGCGTCCTCGCGGAAGGCCCGGGGAAACCGCTCGTCGAAGCCGCCGAGCTGTTCGAGCACTGGGCGCCGGTAGCCCATGTCTGCGGTGATCCACGCCGCCGTCTGCAGGCCGGCCGTGCTGCGCTCCCAGTCCGTCGGCCGCCGGTCTCTCGGCAGAGGCACGGTGATCTCGCCCTGCACCCCGGCGACGTCCGCCGGCTGCTGAAGATCGTCGGCCAGTTCGGAAAGCCAGTCCTGGCTCACCACCACGTCGTCGTCGAGGAACACGATCCACTCGCACGACTGACCGACTGCACGCCAGCCAACGTTGCGTGCCGCCGCAGGGCCTCGCCCGCCGCCGCGCCGGACGACTAGGACTTCGACGAGCCGAGGGGGTGGTGCGGGCAGGGCCGCAAGTCCGGCGGGCCCATCCAGCGCCACCTGATCGGGACGGTCGTCCACGACAACCACGTGAGCGGGCAACGGGCCGTGGCTCGCGGCTAGCGAGTCCAGGAGCGCGGTAAGGGTGGGTCGCCCGACCGTGGGGACCACGACGGCGTACGTCATGGCCACCTGCTCCGCCGCACCAGGAACGGTCCGATGGCCAGGGCGTCGACCGGCGCCGACCCGAAGCACTCCAGCGCGTCACGGGGGTCATCGACCATGGGCCGACCGGCGGTGTTCAGGCTCGTATTGACCACGACGGGCAGACCCGTGCGCACTTCGAAGCGCTCGAGCATCCGTGCGGCCAGCGGCTCGTCGGCCCGGTCGACGCTCTGGATGCGAGCCGTGCCGTCGACATGGACCACCGCCGGTATTCGGTCCCGCCAGGCAGGTGCCACGTCGTGGACGAACAGCATGAACGGTGAGGGCATCGGCCCTCGGCTGAAGATGTCGTAGGCCCGGTCGGCGAGCACCATGGGCGCGAGCGGACGGAACTGCTCACGCCCTTTCACGTCGTTCATGCGCTCGAGGTTCTGCGGGTACCCGGGGTGCGCGAGCAGCGACCGGTGGCCCAGCGCGCGAGGGCCGAACTCGCTGCGACCCTGGAACCACGCGACGATGCCGTTGTCGGCGAGGACCTGTGCGACGGAGTCAGCGATGTCGGTCGGTCGCTCGTAGGGCACGCGGGCCGTGCGCAGCCACACCTCGATCTCCGCGTCGGTCCAGCCACGACCCAGGTCGGCGCCCGCCATCGGAGCGAGCGTCTCCCCCGCGCCGGCTGCGACGTGCAGCGCCCCGCCGAGAGCGGTGCCCGCATCACCGGCCGCGGGCTGCACCCAGACCTGCTGGAACGGTCCCTCGGCGGCGATCCGGGTGTTCGCGACGCAGTTGAGCGCGACGCGCCCGCGAGCGTCAGCGATCGGTCGCCCGCACGTTCGTGCAGCCAACCCACCAGCTCGAGGAGCACCTCCTCGAGCAGGGTCTGGACGCTGCTGGCGAGGTCGGCGTGGTCGGGAGTCCACGGCTCACTGGGCCGTAACGCCTTCGCGAGCGAACCCCAGTCGACGGGCTCGGTGCGGAACCCGCCGTCGCCGGTGGTGTAGACGGCCGCCCGCAGCTCGGGAAGGAACCGCGGCGTCCCGTAGGACGCCATCGCCATCACCTTGTACTCGTCGCTGGAGCGCAGGAATCCCAGATGCTCGGTGACGTCCTCGTACAGCAGGCCGAGGGAGTGCGGCAAGGCCTGGCTCGCGAGCACCTCGAGCTCGCCGCCGGCGTAGCGCCCGGCCAGGTGGCTGACCGCCTCGCCGCGCCCGTCGAGCACCAGGACGCTGGAGTCGCGGCACGGTGCGGCCAGTCCCGCCGACGCCGCGTGGGCCACATGGTGCGGGACGAACTCCACGATCCCCGGGTCCAGACCGGGCAGGGCAGAGGCGAGGAAGCCGGGGGCCTTGTCGGCGTAGTTCAGGCGCAGGTGGTCCCACGGGTCGTCGAGCCCCAGGTCACCCGCAGGACGGGCCAGCCGCGGATCGAAGGAGTAGGCCACCGCGTCGAGGTCCTCGGGTTGCAGCCCTGCCTCGGCCAGTGCCCAGCGCGCGGCCATCTCGGGCAGCTCCCACGCGGCGAACGGGACGGGCCGCTTACCGTGCTTGCGGCGGTTGAACCGCTCTTCCTCCGCGGCCGCCACGACTTCTCCGTCGACGACCAGCGCCACGGACGGATCGTGGAAGAGCGCGTTGATGCCCAGGACTTTCACCGGCGCCCTCTAACCGCTCGGCCGGTGGACAAACGCTGCGCAGAGAAGCGCTTCTCCCACGCTCTGTGGCCGCAGCCGCGTGTCCGCCCTTGCCAGGCGGGTAGCAGGGGGCCGGCAACGCTTCCGATCGACGAAGGAGTACGACGGCATGGCTGAGGTCACTGG
>JACCUZ010000220.1 GCA_013698395.1 Sporichthyaceae bacterium | reverse complement strand
TGCACCACCTCGAGAACGTGCACGTGGCCTCCGACCGCGACCTGGTCGACACCCGGCTGCCGGTGCAGTACGTGGTGCGGCCGAAGTCCGACGCGCACCACGACTACCGCGGCTACGCCGGCCGCGTTGCCGGCGGCGTGCTCAAGCCCGGCGACGACGTGCTGGTGCTGCCGAGTGGTTTCACGTCCAAGATCGCTGCGATCGACCTGTTCGACCGTGAGCTCGACGAGGCGTACCCGCCGATGTCGGTCACGGTGCGGCTCGAGGACGACCTCGACGTGTCCCGCGGCGACATGATCTGCCGGCCGCAGAACGCCCCGAGCCCGAGTCAGGACATCGACGCCATGGTCTGCTGGATGACCAACGAGCCCTTGCGTCCGCGGCAGAAGATCTCCATCAAGCACACCACCCGGGCAGGTCGGGCGCTGGTCAAGAACATCCAGTACCGCCTCGACGTCAACACGCTGCACCGCGACCAGGAGGCCGGTGAGCTCGGCCTCAACGAGATCGGGCGCGTCCAGCTGCGCACCCAGGTGCCGCTGCTAGCCGACCCGTACGCCAAGAACCGCTCCACGGGGTCGTTCATCCTCGTCGACGAGACGACCGGCGTGACCGTCGGCGCCGGCATGATCAACACCGTCGACTGATCCCCCGCCCTTTCGCACGATCCGCGGATTGTGGTCCCACGATCCGCGGATTCTGGCTGACAGGGGTCGGGCTTGGATACCTCAGGCGGCGGGCCTGGCTAACGGGTCGGCTCGTCGGCGCCGAGCGCGGTCGAGATCTCCCCGACACAAGCCGCGATTTGGTCTGCCACCCGGGCATGTACCTGCGCCGAGGCGCCGATCGGGTCGTCGATGTCGTACTCGCCCAGCGTCGCGGCGCTCCGGTTGCGGGCGAGCCGAGCGATGGTGGCGACCGGGTCGAACCCCGTGCCGTCGCGTTCGAGCAGGTGCGCGAGCTCGCGCAGGGTGAAGGTGCGCTGCAGTCCACGCGGCTCGAGCGCCAGCACGTCGGACCGGTGGGCCCGGGTCATGGTCACGACCAGGTCGGCGCCCACAACGTCGGCGGCACGCAGCCGCCGGGAGCGGAACCCGTACGGTGTGCCACCCAGGCGCTGCAGCTCGGCAGCCGCGTACGGGTCCATCGCGGCGGCATCGAGCCCCCGCGTGCCGGCGCTGGTGACCACCGCGCGGTCGCCGAGGCGCTGTTGCAGCAGACGTTCGGCGAGCGGGGAGCGGCAGAGGTTGCCGGTGCAGACCACAAGGATGCGCAGGGCCTCGCTCACGGAGCGATGTAACCAGGCCGTACGACCTGCGCCGATCGCGGGTGGGTGGTGTCGGGGCAGGCGTTCAGGAGCACGCGCTGGGGCCCACCGTGGTCGGTACGCTGCCCGGGACGCCGGGCGTGACTCGCAGGTCCACGTCGCCGGCCTGCCGCTTGCCGGTCACGACGTCGTAGACCAGCGTGCGCTGCTGCCCGGGGTCGAGGTAGAGGGTGACACCGGCGACCGGGCGTTGGTCGTGCACGGCCTCGAAGAAGTCGCTGCGCTTGCCGTCGAGGTTCAACGCCTCCACTGTGGCACCGACCGGTGCGTACAGCATGACGTTGGTCGACGTGACGCCGGGCGGAACGCCGGCAACACCGGACCCGAGCACTGAGACCGGCAGTGACGTCGTGGCGTCAGCGGGGGCGGTCGATGTCATCGTGGTGGTCACCCGCAGCCGCTGCGACCCGCCGCCGTCACAGCTGAACGACTGCACCTTGACGCCGTAGTCCAGGTAGTAGCCCAGCTTGGCGCCGGTCCCGTCGTTGAGATAGACGCCGACCTCGGGGCTGTCATCGTCGTCATCGGCAAGCGCACCCGCCGTACGGGTGGACGAGAGCAGCCGCTGCTCGTTCCTGTTGTCCGACCACACCAGGATGCGGCCCTCACCGACACCTCGAGTCAGACCCGCGACCACGGCCCGGGGGTCTCCCCGCCCGTCGGTGACCGCCTCGAAGGAGCTCTGCGCGGCGGAGGCAAAGAAGGCGTCCTGCTCCGCCGGGTCGTCGATGCTCAGGTAGACCTCGTTGAGCAGCAGGTCCACCGCGTTGCCTGCCGTCAGCTGGCGACCGGTGTCGCCGACCTCCACCGGACCGGTCCCCTTCAGCAGGTACGACAACGCGATCGGGTCGGCGGACAGGACTCCGTCGAGGGTCTCCCCGTGACTGCGCTGCCACATGGCTTGCACGATCCGCGCGGTGCGCGGGAAGTCGGGGGTGAAGGTCACGTCGGCGGCGTTGGCTGTCAGGTTGTCGCCGAAGAGCTGCTTCTCGTGGCGGCTCAGCGGCAGCACAGGCCCGTCGAAGCGGCCGATGTCGCCGGCGGTGCCTTGTTCCACGAGCTTGATGCGGCCTCGGTCCGCGGTGACGA
>JACCUZ010000390.1 GCA_013698395.1 Sporichthyaceae bacterium | reverse complement strand
GTCTCGGGTGGCGGCGTCGGCGGCGCCGGGCGTCGCCAGGACCAGCACGGGGGCGAGGAGGAGGGTGACGACGGCGATCAGCCGGCGACGGATTGTGTGGCGGATTGTGTGGTGGAGAGTGTGACGTGACACCAGGGGTCCTTTCACGGGAGCGATTCGCGACGGTTCCCTGGCCTGGTGTTGGTCCGCAATGACGACGCCCCCGACGCGCTGGCGCGCGTGGGGGGCGAAGGGTGCGGGCCGGTAAGGCCCGGGCTCCGCCCCGCATACCTCGACGGAATGAGTGGAGCCGCTCACGCCCACTCAGGTGCTCCGACTCGCCGCGGCGCCGGGTCACCGGCTGCGGCCTACGGTTGCGGGTCAGCGCCGGCTTCCGACCGGCTTTCCCCACGTGGGCGCGTCTGCAGTTGTGGTGCCGGTGGTCAGGTCGACTCCCGGCAGGTGGGACTAGACCACGGCGGATAGCGTCGCGTCAAAGCGTTCTCGCGGAGGCGGCGACAGGAGGCACCACCGATGACGTTCAGCTGGCGGTTCGAGTCGGCCGACGGCACGCCGGTCGTGCCCACGGTGACCGGCGGGGAGCGGTTCCCCAACCAGTCCGACGCGGAGTCGTGGGTGGGCGAGGCCTGGCCCGACCTGCTTGCCGAAGGAGTGGACCAGGTGACGCTGCTCGAGGGAGAGCGCAAGGTGTACGGCCCGATGAGCCTGCACCCGCCGAAGTAGGCGATCCCGCGCCGACATAGGGTCCACCACCATGGAATTCCGGTACCTCGGCAACAGCGGGCTGAAGATCTCCGAGATCACCTACGGCAACTGGCTGACTCACGGGTCCCAGGTGGAGAACGACGCGGCAAAGGCCTGCGTACGCGCCGCCCTGGACAACGGCATCTCGACCTTCGACACAGCCGACGCCTACGCCAACACCAAGGCCGAGGTCGTGCTGGGCGAGGCGCTCAAGGGTGAGCGGCGGGAGTCGCTCGAGATCTTCACCAAGGTGTACTGGCCGACCGGCCCTCGCGAGAAGAACGACACCGGCCTGTCCCGCAAGCACGTGATGGAGTCGGTCGACGCCTCGCTGGACCGGTTGCAGACCGACTACGTCGACCTCTACCAGGCCCATCGCTACGACACCGAGACGCCGCTCGAGGAGACGATGCAGGCCTTCGCCGACGTCGTCCGGTCGGGGAAGGCCCACTACATCGGGGTCAGCGAGTGGACCGCCGACCAGATGCGCGCCGGGCACGCCCTGGCCGGCGAACTGGGGTTCCAGCTGATCTCCTCGCAGCCGCAGTACTCCATGCTCTGGCGCGTCATCGAGGGCGAGATCGTGCCGACGTGTCGTGAGCTCGGCATCTCGCAGATCGTCTGGTCGCCCATCGCGCAGGGTGTGCTCACCGGCAAGTACAAGCCGGGCGAGGACCCGCCGGCAGGCTCGCGGGCCACCGATGAGAAGGGCGGTGCCGACATGATCAAACGGTTCATGACGGACGACGTCCTGACCCGGGTGCAGGACCTGCGGCCGATCGCCGAGGAGGTCGACCTCACCCTGGCCCAGCTGGCCATCGCCTGGGTCCTGCAGAACGACAACGTCGCGTCGGCCATCATCGGGGCGACCCGGCCCGAGCAGGTGGCCGAGAACGTCAAGGCTGCGGGCGTCAAGCTGCCGGGCGAGCTGATGACGCGCATCGACGGGGTGCTGGGCGACGTGGTGGAGACCGACCCGGGCAAGACCCTCGAGACCACGCCGCAGTCCCGCCCCGCCTGACCGCCCCGCGCGCGGCGCGGGCGCCGGCCGGCGGCGTTGACCACGTATACGTGGTCAATGCACGCTGCGCGAGGTGTCGACGCCTAGCGCAGCGTGCTCACGCCTCGCGAGGTGGTCAGCGTGACGCGCCGATGCGCGGCGGATGCCGGCGTACGCCGGACGTGCGGTGCCCGGTCAGGCGCGGCGGCGGCGGCCCGGCTTGACGCGCGGAGGAGGCAGCCGGAACCGGCGGATCTGCATGCTGCGCATCAAGGCGTACGGCACCGCGCCGCGCAGGTTCTCGTCCGGAAAGGTCCGACGAAGCCCGCGCTTCAGCCGTGTCACCAGCAGCACTGAGTCGATGACGATGAGTACCACCAGCGTCATCCACAGCATGGTGCCGATGAGTTCGAGCAACGGAGAAGGTGTGAACGTGAGCACCAGGATCAGCACGGCCAGCGGCAGGAAGAACTCGGCGACCGAGCGACGGGAGTCGACGAGGTCGCGGGCGTAGCGCTTGACCGGACCGCGGTCGCGGGTGGGCAGATTCCGCTCGTCACCCGTCCGCAGCGCCTGCATCGAACGGACCCGCTCCGCGCGCCGTCGCTCCCGGGCGGCGCGGTAGGCCTCCTTGCGGTCCCGTGGCGCGGTGATCGAGCGGCGCCGGCCGCGCTCGGCCTCACGGCGCTTGGGCGTGGGCCGGCCC
>JACCUZ010000169.1 GCA_013698395.1 Sporichthyaceae bacterium | reverse complement strand
CCTTCCTGCTGGCCCTGGTGGCCGGCATGGCAGGCGCGGTCGCTCTACCTGCCACGTCGGCGGACGCCGCGGCGTCTTCGGGCGGGCGGCACGCCGGTGTACACGCGGGAATCCGGGATGGCGTGGCCGTCCTGGGTCCTGCGGTGAAGTACGTCCGCTCGTCGGACGGCAGCATCCGCCGGGTCCGCTGAGGGTCCGGCCGGTGCTGGAGTCGGTCGGCCGGCGGTGCGCACCGTGCGCCGCCGGTCGGTCCGTCTCCCGACCGCCTGCCGACCGAGCTGGCCGTTACGGTGGGCTCCGTGGAGGACATCGACCGCCGGATCGTGGGGCTGCTGGCCAGTGACGGTCGGATGAGCTACACCGACCTGGGCAAGGCGACCGGCCTGTCCACGTCCGCGGTGCACCAGCGGGTCCGCCGCCTGGAGGAGCGCGGTGTGATCCGGGGCTACGTCGCCGTGGTCGATCCGGAGGCGGTCGAGCTGCCCCTGACGGCGTTCATCTCGATCCGCCCCATCGACCCCAGCGCCCCCGACGACGCGCCCGACCGGCTGCGCACGATGTCGGCCATCGAGGCCTGCCACTCGGTGGCCGGCGACGAGAGCTACATCCTCAAGGTGCGGGTGCGCACGCCCTCTGACCTCGAGGCACTGCTGGCCCGGATCCGGGCCGAGGCCAACGTCACCACGCGGACCACCATCGTGCTGAGCACGCCGTACGAGTCACGGCCGCTGCACATCTGAGCCGACCACCGGCTCAACCCACCTGGGCCGCCGCCACGGCGCGCGACGCGCCCGCCCGGTTCGAGGCGGCCGTCTCGTCGATGGCCGGTCCGTGCTCGCGCCACCACGCCCGCCCGGCGGCGGGAAGGGTGTGGATCGGGTCGAAGTACTCGTAGCGACGGCTGAGGGCGTCGGGGTCGGCCGTCTCGATCCCGGTCCGGTAGTTCTTCGTCCAGTACGAGATGCCCCGCTCCTCGTCGTACTCCTCGGTCTGGTGCACCCACCGCTTCCCGACGAACGGAACGTCACAGATGATCCGCGGCGTCGCGAACCCCGGCAGGTAGCCCATGATGGCGTGCTGGAGCCGCTGCGCCTCGCGCACCGAGACCCGCCAGTGCTCCGAGAACGGGATCATGTCGCACATGTAGAAGTAGTAGGGCATGACCCCCGCCCCGTCGAGCAGGGCGAAGCACAGGTCGAGCAGGTCGTCCGTGGTGGCGTTCACGCCGTGCATGAGTACGCCCTGGTTGCGCACGTCGCGCACGCCGGCCTCGAGCATGGCCCTGGTGGCATCCGCGACCAGTGGCGTCACCGACGCGGCGTTGTTGACGTGGGTGTGGATCGCCAGGTGCACTCCCCGGGCCCGGGCGACCGTGGCCAGGCGCTGCATGCCGGCGCGCACGTCGTCCTGGAGCCAGTGCTGGGGAAGTCCCATCAGGGCCTTGGTCGCGAGCCGGATGTCCCGGATGTTCTCGATGTCCAGCAGGCGCGCGACGAAGGTCTCGAGGTTCCGGAAGGGCATGTTGGCGACGTCGCCGCCGGAGACCACCACGTCGCGCACGCCTGGGGAGCGGCGGAGGTAGTCGATCATCGCGTCGTAGCGGGCGACCGGCTTGAGGTCGAACCTCAGCTTCTCGACCACCGGCGTCGAGTTTCCGACCAGGTCCATCCGCGTGCAGTGCCCGCAGTACTGCGGGCAGGTCGGCAGCAGCTCGGCGAGCACCTTGGTCGGGTAGCGGTGGGTCAGGCCCTCGGCGACCCACATGTCGTGCTCGTGCAGGGAGTCCCGCGTGGCGTGCGGGTGGCTGGGCCAGTCGGTGCGCCGGTCGGAGAACACCGGCAGCATGTACCTCCGCACCGGGTCGGCGTAGAAGGCCTCGGTCCAGGTCTGCTGGGCGGCGGCCCGCTTCGGTCCCGCCGGTCCCGACACCCCCGCGGAAACCATCGTGTTCATCATCTGCGGAGGCACCAGCATCGACATGGTCGCGCGCTCCGCCTGGTCGCGCTCGAGGTCGGCGTAGAACCGGTCCTGGAGCAGGTCGCCCATGAGCTGGTGCAGCGCCCGGACGCTCTTCACGCAGTGGGCCCGCTGCCACTGGGCGCTGGCCCACTCCTGGGCGGTCACGTCGCGCCAGCCCGGCAGTCGCCGCCAGTCCGGCTCGATGAGCTCCCGGCGACGGTAGGGATAGGGCTGCTGGAGGCCGGCGTCGGTGTCGGTCACGGCGCCTCCTCGGGGTTCGCGGTACAGGCCACCTTCGCCCGGTCAATCCTTCTGGCTTCCGGCCACTCTACGGGAGATTCTGCGGTGGGAGGACCTAGATACCGCACTATCTGGGGAACCAGATCGGTGGCGTAGCCGCCAGGGCGCCGGAGCCGACGTGGCCTGTGCCAGCATGCTGCCCGCCAGTTGCTTCCGACCGGAGAGGGAACATGTCCTGGAGAGAATTCGGCGACCACCCGAACAGCCGACCCGCCCTGCGCTACCGGGACAAGCAGCTGCGAAAGGCAGCCGGCACCTTTCGTGGCAGCCGGATCGCTGTCCTGAAGCGGCTCGCCCGTGACCAGAAGGTGCTCGACGTGGGATGTGTGTCCCACAACTTCCACTTCGCTTCCGGCGGCAAGGGCAGGTGGCTGCACCAGCACATCGTCGAGGCGGCCGCGCAGTGCGTGGGTACCGACTACGACGAGGCGGGCGTCAAGGAGATGAAGGCCGCCGGCTTCGACGTCGTGCATGCCGACATCACCGGCGACCTCGGGCCCCTCCTGGAACGAGCTCCCTTCGACGTGGTGATCGCCGGCGAGATCATCGAGCACCTTGCCTCGCCGCAACAGCTGCTCGCCAGCTCCCGTGAGCTGCTGCGCCCGGGCGGGAAACTGGTAATCACCACCCCGAACCCGTACGCCCCCCGGCGGGTGCGGGCTGGCGCTCTGGGCGTCACCTGGGAGAACGCGGACCACGTGCTCTACGCCTTCCCCTCAGGCATGGCGGAGATGGCGGACCGGACAGGGCTGGTCCTCAAGCGCTTCGGGACGGTGGGCTGGCCGGCCCGGACGTCGGTGACCCGTAACGGCGTGGACTCGCTGCGCCAGCTGCTCGGCGCGGCGGTCGCCCGGGCCCGCGGCCAGCGCGCCAATCCGCGACGCGGTCGGCTGAACCTGCCGCTGCCGGGACACTGGCTGGCGCCGGTCGACGTCATCCTGCACCGTGTCAGGGGCCGCCGGGGCATGTTGCGAGAGACCTCCGTCTACATCCTCCAGCGGCCCGTGGACGAGTGAGACCCGTGGAGGCATGAGCAACCCCGGTGCGCCGCTGACCGGCTCTGCGGTGGGGTTGCACCGCGTCCTTGAGCCTCCCGGCGCCTTGCCGCAGGCGGCGCTGCGATTGGACGACCGCCCCGAGATCGCGCCCGACGAGGTGCGGCTCCGCGTGGAGTGGCTCAACCTCGACGCCGCGTCACTCCACCAGCTCACGACCAAGCATGCCGGCGACGGTGCTGCCGTACGCCGTGAGGTGCTCGACATCGTCGCCGCGCGAGGGAAGCTGCAGAACCCGGTGACCGGGTCGGGCGGCATGCTCGTTGGGATCGTCGACGAGGTAGGACCACGCTCACCGCTGCGTCTGCGGGCGGGCCAACGGGTGGCGACCCTGGTCTCGCTCTCGCTCACCCCATTGCGGATCACCGACGGCCTGGCCCGCTGGGCCGGCCGCTCCGAGCAGATCCCCGCCGAGGGCCATGCGATCTTGTTCGCCCGGTCTATCGCGGCGGTGCTCCCGGCCGATCTGCCGGGCGAGCTGGCCATGGCTGTCCTCGACGTCTGCGGTGCGCCCGCCTTGACCGACCGCGTGGTCAGACGCCACGTTCTGACGCTGCCCGAGAGCCCACCTGGACCGCGCGAAGGAGGGACCGGGGTGACAGTCGCCGTGCTGGGGGCGGCGGGGAAGAGCGGGTCGCTCTCCCTCGTGGCGGCACGGAGGGCCGGGGCCACCCGCACCGTCGGTGTCGTGCCCGAGGAGCGTGAGGCCGCACTGCTGCGCGACTCAGGTCTCGCCGATGACGTGGCAGTCGCGGACGCACGCGACCCCGTGGCAGTCGCGACCGTGGTTGAGGGTGCGCTCGGCCAGGGCGCGGACGTCACGGTCGTCTGCGTGGATGTGCCCGGCTGCGAGCACGGCGCGATCCTGGCCACCGCCGCCGGCGGGACGGTCGTCTTCTTCTCGATGGCGACCTCCTTCTCAGCGGCCGCGCTCGGCGCCGAGGGCCTGGCGGCCGACGTCACGATGCTGATCGGCAACGGCTATGTCCCAGGCCACGCCGAGTTGGCGATGGAGCTGCTCCGCCGGGATCCTGCCGTCCGTCGGCTCTTCGAGCACCGGCTGCACCGCTGATCGACCGCAGCCCTGGTTGACTGCGCCGATGGCAGTCACCCTCTACCGCAACGGGCTCGTCCGCACCCCCGAGCGCTCTGGGGCCACATCCCTGCTCGTCGACGGGAACTCACTCGCCTGGGTGGGGGAGGACCCCGACCGGCCCGCGGCCCAGGTCTCGCGCACCGTCGACCTGGCAGGAGCGCTGGTCACCCCCGCGTTCGTGGACGCCCACGTCCACACCACCTCCACCGGGCTGGCCCTGACCGGCCTCGACCTGACCTCGGCGTCCTCATTGGCCGACTGCCTTCGGCGGGTCGAGGAAGCGGCGCGGCGGACCCGCGGAGGGGTCGTGCTAGGCCACGGCTGGGACGAGACACGATGGCCGGAACACCGACCGCCGACCCGACAGGATCTCGACCGGGCGTCCTACGGCGGTGTGGTCTACCTGTCCCGGGTCGACGTGCACTCCGCCGTGGTGTCCTCGGCTCTGCTCGCCGCGGTGCCGGAGGTGCGCGCCGAGGAGGGGTGGAGCGAGAGCGGGCACCTGACGCGGGCAGCGCACCACGTCGTACGCCGGGTGTCCCGCGAGTGGGTGAGCCCCTCCCAGCGCCGGTCCCTGCAGGCGTCCGCGCTGCGCCATGCTGCGAGCCTGGGGATCGGCTGCGTCCACGAGCTGGCCGGTCCGGACATCTCCAGCGTCGAGGACCTGGCCGCGCTGGTCGACCTCACCCAGGAAGAGGACCTGCCCGAGGTCGTGCCCTACTGGGGCGAGCTCGGCGCGAAGGGCATCGGCCGTGCGCGGGACCTCGCGGCCGCCGGGGCCGCCGGCGACCTGTTCGCCGACGGCTCGATCGGCTCGCACACCGCGGCCCTGACCCAGCCGTACGCGGACGCCTCCTCCGCCGGACACGCCTACCTCAGCGCCGCACAGGTGCGGGACCACGTGGTCGCGTGCAGCCAGGCCCAGCTGCAGGCCGGCTTCCACGCCATCGGGGACGAAGCGCTGGACACGGTGGCCGCCGGGCTCGCCGAGGCCGCGGAACGGATCGGTGACGAGGCGGTGCGCGCGGCCCGTCACCGCATCGAGCACGTCGAGATGGTGTCGCCGGAAGTGATCAGGGTGCTCGCCCGGCTAGGGGTGGTGGCTTCGGTGCAACCCGCCTTCGACCGGCTCTGGGGAGGAGACAGCGGGATGTACGCGCAGCGGCTGGGCGTCGAGCGAGCGCGCGGCCTCAACCCGTTGCGGTCGCTTCGCGACGCCGGTGTGGTGCTGGCGTTGGGCTCGGACTCCCCGGTGACCGCTCTCGACCCGTGGGGCTCGGTGCGAGCCGCGGTGGCACATCAGACGCCGGGTGCCGGCCTGGAGGTGGGCGAGGCGTTCGGGGCCCACACCAGCGGTGGCTGGTGGGCTGCGCGCCGGGACCGTGAGGGCGTGCTCCAGGCCGGCGCGCCGGCGACGTTCGCGGTGTGGGAGGTCGAGGCGCTCGATGTCACGACGGGGCTGCCGCCGCTGGAGGGACCCGCCCCCCGGTGCCGCGAGACGGTCGTGAGGGGTCGCCCCGTTTTTCCATTCTGAGCCGAGTCGGGCCGGCGCTCAGACCTCCTCCGGGCGCTGGTTGTACCCCTCAGCGCGCTCCTGACCGGACAGGGCAGCGATCCGGTCCATGACGGTGTCGGCGATCTCCCGGCGGGCTCGCCCGGGCGGGAGGCCGGCGTACGCCTCTGGGTGCACCGGCTCTCCGAATGCCACCCGCACCCGGTGCAGCCGGGGGAACCGGGCACCGATGGGCTGCACCCGGTCGGTGCCTACCAGGCCGACCGGCACGACCGGAGCCCCTGCTGCGAGCGACAGCCAGCCGACGCCGGTGCGGGCGCGGTAGAGCCGCCCGTCCCTGGACCGGGTGCCCTCGGGATAGATGCCGAAGGCGTCCCCCCGATCGAGCACCCGCCGGGCCAGGTCCAGGGGGGCCTGCGCGTCGCGCTGCTGGGCCCGTTGCACCGGCACCGCGTCGAACGTCGCGAAGAACAGCCGACGCGGCCAGGCGGCGGGCGAGCGGCCCTCCCAGTACTCCGCTTTCGCGAGGAAGACCACCCGCCGTGTCACCGAGAGGGGAATCACGATGCTGTCGATGAAGGACAGGTGGTTGCTCGCCAGGATCACCGGGCCGAACGCCGGGATGTTCTCCCGACCCACGACGACAGGGCGCCACAAGCCGCGGAACAGCAGCAGGCAGAACGCACGTGCGAGCCGGTAGCGCATCCAGGGATCGTCGCGCAAACCCGCCGGCTACGGGCTGAGTCGCTCACCATCCGGGCTGGTGCCACGTGGCTGGGCGAACCAGCCGGTGTCCTGCTCGCTGAGCACCGGCAGCGGCGCGTAGCTCGACGTGTCGATCGGGGGAGCGTTGAACTGCTTGTCCCATGCGTTCGCGCTCACGTACAGCGCGAGCCAGGCCGCGGCCAGCTGTGAGGCGGCGTACTCCTCCCGACCGTTGTAGCTGTCCTGGGAGTTGGCCGTAGGTGGGTCGAAGCTATAGGTCCGACCGTCCCCGGTGCCGTTGTTCATCACCAGGGCGAGCTGACCGGAGACGTGTTGGGCAAGCGCGTCGCGGGCAGGCCAAGCACTCGCGGTGCCTAAGCCATAGGCGAGGGCGTGCGCATCGAAGGAGACGAAGTGTGCTCGGCGCCCGGTGCCCCAGAACGACCCCTGCGGGTAGTAGATGTCGTTCGTTCCCGGGCGGTAGAGCGTGCCGCCCGGGGGGGTGTAGGGCGCGCCGTTGACAGGGGAGAGTGCGCCTTCCGCGAAGCTGACGCTGGTGAACGCCCCGTAGACCAGGGCTGCGTTCCAGAACGCCGACTGGGGCACTCTGCGTCCCGCCAGCCCCGCGAGGTCCGCCGCCCACCAGGACTGCTGGATGTTGGTCATGTAGTCCGGGTGCAGGATCCGGTGGTTCTCGACTGTGCCGTCGTCGTAGGCGTTCGCCCCGTCGAGCCGATCGGCGAGGGTCACCCCGTTGACAACCTGGCTGCTGGTGAGGTCGGCGAGCCGGGCGTACGCGGCGGTCTCCAGGTCGACCGCCCTGCGTCGCCAGTTGGCCGCCTGCGGGTGTTTGGGCATCATCGCGACGGCGAGCTCCAGCACCCCGGCGTTCCAGGAGTTCTCCTCCGCCTTGGTGTCGCCGCGCCTGACCACCGTGCCCGAGGCGTCGGCCCAGTACTCCACCGGAGTCATCAGCCGGCGATCCGCCTCGTAGACGACCATCTGGGCGACGTACTCCCGCGCTTGCGGGGTCAGGTAGTCCCACACCAGCCAGGCAGCCTGGCCAGTGAGCATCGCCCAGTGCGCGCTCTGCCACCCGGCGCCCCAACCACCGGGCGTCACGGCGACGTGCTCGCAGGCAACCGAACGGATCAGCCAGTCGGCGTAGCGGATCGCCTCGTCACGGGTGCGCCCCACCACGGTGTCGTTGTGCGCCTTGGTGCGCGCTGCGACGGCCGTCGTCAGGGCGGCCATGGCAGGGCGGCGGACCGCGTACTCCTGCTCCGGCGTCGGGAAGCGGGACAGGATGTCGGTGTAGCGCTGGAAGCGCTTGGTGTACCAGCGTTCGAGGTACTGCGCCCCGAGAAGGTACTTCTCGGCCTCCAGGAGTGCGGTGCGGGTGTGGAAGACCGGGTTGGCTGCCAGTGCCGGGTCGGCCGGGTCGTAGGGCAGCACCTTGTCCAGCAGCGCGGTCGGCCGCACGGTCGGTCCGACCTGGGGCCGGTTCTGCACCCCTGCTGACGCGGTCGGGCAGGCCTGGCCGTCGGGTCCTGCCGGCGTCGGCCAGGGCGCCGGAGCGGACCCAGGCTCGGTGGGCCGGGTCACCATCCGCTTCTCGACCGTCGGCGCCGGCTTGCGGGGGGTGGTGCTCTCGCTGCGCAGGTGCCAGACCGGCCCGCGGACCACGCCGACCGAGTCGGTGCCGTCACCGTCCCAGTCCCCACTCACCGGGACGTCGGTCGCTACACCGAAGCCGTAGGTGTAGGTCGCTGGTCCCTTGGTCGCCTTGTCGCGCAGGTAGAACTTGTTGCCCCTCCGGACGCCGATGCCGTCCCGGCCGTCACCATCCCAGTCTCCGGTGACCGGCACGTCGCCGGCCCGGCCGTAAGCCACCCGCCGCCACGTGGGTCCGGCGTCGGCGACGTCGCGCAGCAACCAGACGTTGCCGCGGACGACGCCGACGTCGGTGCGCCCGTCGCGGTTGAAGTCGCCGACCACCGGCCGGTCGCCGATGGAGCCGTAGTCGAACTCGCGCGAAGGGACCGGTGTCGCGCCGATCATCGCGTCGTAGACCACCCAGTGGCCGTTGGTGAAGACGATCGGCGTGTGGGCGCCGTCACGGTCCCAGTCGCCCCACAGCAGCGTCGAACCGACCGGGGTGGGCACGGCGTAGCGCTTGTCAGTGGGGCCGTCGCCGCCCTTGACGCGCACGTGCAGCGCGCTGGGTGCCGAGTAGGCGGGGTCGCTGCGCATCGGGAAGAGGGGGGTCGTCACCGCCCCGGGTCGCAGGCCGGGGGCCATGGTCGGGGCACCCGGGGTGACGGTGTCTGCCTGCACGATGTCTGCCCGCACGGGGCCGGCCGCCATCAGGCCGGTGGCCAGAGCTGCCGTGGCCAGGCCGGAGACCACACGCCGGACGTGGGGGACAGGGAGGGGCTGGGTCGGCTCGACCGTGGGGTGGGGCATGTGCTGTCGTTCCGCCGTCCTATCGGGGGCCACGTGCGGGCAAACCGGGCGTAACCCTGCCATGCCTGCGCAGGTTTCCGGGCTGCTTTGGACCCAAGGATGGCCCATCGCAGGACCGCGGCCCGCTCCCGACACGGGGATGGACCGCCGGAACTTTGCGGATGAGGCACAATGCCGGACGATTGTGCGTGCGGATGGACTTCGACCGCAGATCTTCCGTCCATTCCTGGTCCAGAGAGGCAGACGTCCGTGACCGTCGGTCCGCGCGAGCGCAAGCTGGCGCTCGACGCCGCCACCGTACGACGGGCGCGGGCGCTCGCGAAGCGAGCCGGGAAGCCGATCGTGGCCCTGGCCCGGACACATACCACCGTCTCGGTGGAGCGTGCCGTGCTGCGTCTCGGTGGAGTGAGCGGGGCCGACGCCGAGGGCATTCCGTGGGTCAACCGGTTGGTGGAGGC
>JACCUZ010000166.1 GCA_013698395.1 Sporichthyaceae bacterium | reverse complement strand
GGGTCAGTGTGCCCGACTTCAAGGTGATGAGGACGACGCCGGGATGCGAGTGCCAACGGGAGGTTCCCAGCGGGTCAATGGTCAACGTCACATGAACGAAGTCCACGGGCCCCTTCGTCTGAAACTTGACCTCGCCGGTGTTGTAGTGCAGCGATTCGCTCAGCGTTCCGCGGGCCAGGAGCATCGGGTGAAAGCCGGCCGCGTGCGTCGCGAGCGCCGTGCCCGCGAACGCGACGGTGAAAGCCAAGACCAACAGTGGACTACGGATCAGCTTGCGCGTTCTGGACATCGGGGCCTCCTCGACTGGTCCGGTCGCTCTCACGTTGCGCCTGGCGCCGCTGTCGGGCAATGACCCGATGTGACTAGCCCGCGCCAAGGGCGCACCCACGCCGTGCCCGGATCACGGTGAAACGTCCCGATCGGGCGGCGCCTGCCGTACGGCGGTGGCGGTTTCGCCGTGACTTGGGCACAGCGGAGCAGCTATGCGGCGGCCGAAATTTGCCTATTGCGCCCCCGCCCGGACAGGACGACGCTGCAAGAAAAGTGCCGTGGACAGAGAGGAAACCGCCATGCACGCACGCGTCAGCACGTTGCAGAGCCCGGCCGACAAGTTCGCCGAGGGTGAGCAGATCCTCCAGACGGAGATCGCGCCCAAGGTGAAGGAGATGGACGGGAACCGGGGAATCATCGCCTTGGTGGACCGAGCCAGCGGCAAGACGATCGCGATCACCTTGTGGGACAGCGAGGACGCCATGCGCGCGTCCGAGGAGCAGGCCAACCAGGTCCGGGCCAAGGCGGCCAGCGCCAGCAGCGGCGAGATCGCGAGCGTCGAGCGCTTCGACGTCTCGATCTTTGACGTCACCGGAAGGTGATCGCGACTTCGCCTAGTCGGACGCGTCCTCGCTGGTCACCCGCCTAGCACGGGACGGCTGGACCCGCATCGGCTCCCCCGGCATCTTGGGAGCGTACCCGCTAAACGGTGTGCTGTGACCTGCGATAACGCGGGCGCAGAGTGACCGCTGTGCGCAGGTTGTCGGGTGAGTTGCGGCATACTTCGGAGAGGTGTGACCCTGGGCCAAACAACCTCCTTTTCGATCGCGCCTACCAGCCCACCGGGGGGCTGAGCGCGGCATCGGCGTGGCGATCCGCAAGGGGCAGAAGGCCAGGCGAGATCACTCGCGCCTAACGCTGGAGAGTCGACCCGGCGCGCGGCGCTTGCCTCCGACAGGTTTGGGTAGGGGCCGCTCACCGTTACCCGCCGATCACGCGGCGCGGTGCCCGATGCAAAGGAGCGCGAAGCTGATGTCGAAGCCAGCCACCGAAGAAGCCACCCAGAGCACCCAGCAACCAGATCCGCAGCGGACCGCCATCGACCTGAGCCAGCGCGGCGGCGGCGCTCTCGAGACGAGCCACGGGCGCACAAGCATCGCTGATGTGGTAGTAAGCAAGATCGCCGGGATCGCAACGCGCGAGGTCTCCGGGGTGCACGACCTCGGCCGTGGCTCCGCCCGCGCGTTCGGCCAGATCAAGCAGCGCATACCTGGCTCCTCGGGACCTGCCGTGGCGCAGGGTGTCTCCGTCGAGGTCGGCGAGACGCAGGCGGCGGTCGACCTTGATGTCGTGGTGGACTATGGGGTGAGCATCGTCGAACTGGCGAAGTCGATCCGCCGTAATGTCATCATCTCGATCGAGCGCATGACCGGGCTCGATGTCGTCGAGGTCAACATCTCCGTGGACGACGTCTTCATCCCCGGTGATGGCAGCAGCGACCAGGAGCAACAGGCGCCGTCCCGCGTCCAATGACGGTCAACCTTCCGGACCTGGACCCCGACCGTGTCGTCGAGGTCGCACGGTCGGTGCCCGGAGTGGTGGAGCTGACTGGGGGCCCGCTGGGCTCCGCCTCGACGTACCTCCCTGGTCGGCGCGTGCCGGGTGTGCGCCTCGCGGAGGATCTCGTCGCTGTCCACCTCGTCGTAACGCTCGACCGGCCGTTACACGAGGTGGCGAACGACGTTCGCCACGCGCTTAGTGCGGCGCTCGGTGGCCGACGAATTGACGTCGTGATCGAGGATGTCGTGCAGGAGGTGCTCCACGCGCCTGCCGCAGCCACGGCGTTTCCCGAGGCTGCGCCTTGACGCGGCAGGAGCGTACGGCGTACCGGACGTTCGTCCGGGCGCACCACCCGGATCGCGGTGGTGACCACACAGCGTTTGTCGAGGGCCTGCCGAGGTTGCGGGCCGCGGCGCCCACGTCGTGTACGGCGCTGATTGCGGACGACGACCCTCGGCTCGACTGCCCGGTGATCGTCGTCCACCGTCGGCAGGGGTTACGGCTGCTGCTCGACGTGCTTCGCAACATCCGCCGGCCGCCTGCCCCTCCGCGCGTGCGATGATCCGGACACCCGCCAAATATTGGAGTGATCATGAGCCCTTCCGTCATCGGACTCTTCGCCGGCCTACTCTTGGGTCTTGCCGTGGTGCTCGGCGGGTTCGACGCCTTTGCCATCTGCCTGCTGCTCGGTGCCGTCGGCTTCGTCATTGGGCGGGTCGTCGAAGGTCAGGTCGACCTCGGCGCCTTGCTCGGGAGCTCGGCCCGGCGGCGGCCGTGAGCACGGTCGCCGACCTCGCGCCCCCGCCTGAGACTGCGCTACTTCCGGGCCCGGGTGGCCTGGGAACGGATCCGGCTGAGCGGGGTGAGACGCGCATTCGCGAGCGCGTCGTGGAACGGATCGTGACGGCTGCAGCCGACGAGATAGGGCGAACTGCGGGAACGTCTCGGCGGATCCTCGGCATCTCTCTCGGGAGCTCGGAGCGCCCCGATGCACAAGCCGAAGTCAATGGCGACGTTGTCACGGCGACCGTCTCTCTCGCTGTGCGTTACCCCAGCCCGGTTCGTCAGGTCGCTGCTGAGGTTCGCTCACACGTGATGGAGCGCGTCGAAAAGCTAACCGGCCTTCGGGTCGCCGAGGTCGACGTCAAAGTCGTCTCGCTCGTCCCCGACTTGCAACCAAGGGTGCGGTGATCGAGCTGCACATCCTCAGACGCGCCCTCAGCGCGCTAGTGGCCTTTCTGCTCGGGGCGGTGGGTCTGCTGCTGGCCGTCGAGGCGGGCAATCGACTCGGGGGGCGCGATCAGCCGGCTGTGGTTGACTACCCCCCGGTTCTGGACGACCTTTCAGACCGGCCATGGTCAGATGACGCCGTGCGTTGGAGTGCCGTGCTCGCCGTGCTCCTGGGTCTGCTCCTTCTGTACGCAGCAGTGCGTCGGGCGACGCAGCCGCTGATGATGCAGTCCAACGGTGACGTGCGCTGCGAGATCCCGCGCAACGAGGTCGAACGGTTGCTGTCACTTGCCGCCGAGCGCGTGAGCGGAGTTCGCTCCAGCCGAGTCAAGGTCGGCCGGAACACGGCAAAGGTCACGGCAACCACCCGAGCGCGCGAGCCTGGTGACCTGCCGCGTGACGTCCAGTCCGCCTGCCAGGAGCGGCTGGACGCCCTGATGCTCGAGCAGCCGCTGAAGACGAAGGTACGGATAGAGGCGGGAAGAAGATGACACCCTCAGCCCGAATTCGCCGGACGGCTCGAACAGACCGGCAGAACCCGCTTGGCCTCCTGATCGTCGGGGCGCTCCTCCTTGCGGCAGGGGTTGCCGCTCTCGCCACGTCCTTCGGCGCCTTCGGCGACGCGGCAGCGGAGGCTCCCATACTGCCGGAGGGGGTGCAGCGGTTTGGCCGCGAGAACACAGGTTGGCTACGGATCATCCTATTGTTGGCCGGCCTCCTGCTGTTCTTCATGGCCCTGCGCTGGCTGCTCGCGCAGCTGAGGATCGAACGCCTCGGCGAGGTGCTTCTCGAACCAGACGACAGGCGCGGGCAGACGACGATGTCGCCGGCGGCTCTGACAGACGCAGTGGAAGGGGAAGCCCAGACTGTGCACGGGGTGAATGCGGTCAAGGCCCGGCTGGTCCATGACCCGCAACATCCCGACCTGCACATGCTCGTCGACCTGGGACCGCGCGCGAACCTGCGCGAGGTGCGCGACGCAATCGAGAACAACGTCGTCCAGCATGCTCGCGAAGCGCTCTCGCGCGAGGAGCTACCCACGTTGGTCCAATACCGGCTGGCCAGGGGCACGGCCCAACGAGCCCGGTAATGAGCGCGACGTGCCCGGGGGTCATGACCGCACCCACTACTCACTGAGCGCGGTGATCATCCAGCTGGGGAACCTCGTCGGGCTCGATGCCGATCGGGACGCCGGTGGAGGTCACGACCAGCCGTCGCGCCGTACGCCGGCCATCGGGACAGGATGCCGTCGGCGATCAAGATCACCCCGTGCAAAAGCGGGTGGCTCTTGAAGGCGAGCCGCTGACCGTCCCAGCCGCCGACTGACCACCCGGCCCAGTCCGGCTCCTCGAGCCCGGCCCCGGTCCAACCTGTAGGGCTCGCCGGCCTGCTCGATCAGCGACCTGCCGATGGCGACCGGGCTGACCCGCGCACCGACGCCAGGGGGGCTTGGACCGCTGCGGGACTCGCTCACGACCCACCCGTCGTCGTGCTCGGCCGTCGCGGTGAAGTCGACGAACGGCTCGGCGGTCGCAGCCAGCGTGTTGCGGTCGAGGGGCATGACGCGTCCGGCGCCGACGGCGAGCAAGCCATCCGCGACGCCTGGCCCCGGTACGATCCGGGCCAGGGGCTGCAAGTGCGCGCGGCTCCTGGTCCGGGTCGACGACGACGTCACCCATCTCGGCGCGGGCGAGCTGGTGGGTACGGGCGGCGCCCGATGACGTCGGCGGCGGTGGGAGTTGTCATTGTGTGTCTCCTTGTTCGGTGGGGATGTGTTGGTCGGTCATGCCGCCGCGACGCGCGTGCCGCACCCTGATCACGTCGAGGACGGCGATGCCGTGGGCCCGCGCCCACGGCCCGTACTCCTCGAGCGGGGTGGTGCGGTCCATCACCCAGGGTGGCACCGGCTGGGCTGGTGGGCCCCCTCGCCGCATCAAGTCGTGAGCGAACGTGTGCCGGAACCGGTGCGGGTGCAGCCCCTCGATGCCGGCCAGCCGGGCCACGGACGTTGACCAGGTCCCGGACACCGTCCGGGGTGAGACCGCCGCGCTGGCTGAGGAAGAACGCCTCCAGGTGGGCGTGGCGCTGGCGGGCCCGCTCGCGGCGGTAGCGATCCAGCGCCCGGGCCGTGCGGGCACCGAAGTAGACGGGCCTGACTTTGTTGCCCTTGCCGGTGACCAGCGCCATCTCCCGGTCGAGGTCGACGTCGCCGAGTTTCAGCCCGCACAGCTCGGACACCCGCACCCCGCAGTCCAGCAGCAGGCGGATGACCGCCTCGTCCCTGCGATCGCGGAAGTCCTTGCCGGCGCACGCCTTGAGCAGCCGCACCAGGTCGTTGTCGGGGAGGACCGGGACCGGCTTGGCCTCGGCGACCGGGGGCTCGAGCCCGCCGAGCGGGTTGGCCTCGATCTCTCCCTCGGCGACCAGCCAGGAGCAGAACGGGTGCAGCCCCTTGTACCGGGTCCGCCCCGTCGACAGCTCGTTGCGCTCGGCCAGGGTCGCCAGCCACTCCCGTACGGATGCCCGGCTCATCTCCTCGAGGGTCGGCTCCCGCCCCCCGGGCGACCAGCCAGCGACCGATGACCGTAACGCTTGGCCGTAGATCACGGCCGTACGCTGGGCCTTCCCTTCGGCCCGCAGGCGACGGGCGAACGAGCGGGAGAGGTCGTCGAGGCGCTGGGGCGCGTCACGTGGTCCGGGGAGTGAGCGCTTGCTTCCCGACATGCCGACCTATTCGGCAGTGTTCTCGCCGGTCACCCGCTTGGCACGGGAGGGCTGGACCCGCATCGGCTCCCCCGGCATCTTGGGATAGTCCGGCGGATAAGGCATGTCGCCCATGCCGTGGTCCCGCTCGTCGCGGCCGTACCACTCGAGCAGCGGCGTCAAGTCGTGGGCCACGTCGTCGATCTCGGCGTGCAAGTCGCCGACGGTGGCGAACCGGGCCGGCACCGTCTTGACGGTCAGGTCGCGCGGGTCCGCGTCCGGCAGCTCGTCCCAGGCAACCGGAGCGGACACCGGCGCTTGCGGCAGCGGGCGTACAGAATAGGCCGAGGCGATGGTGCGATCGCGGGCGTTCTGGTTGTAGTCGACGAAGATGGTCTCGCCGCGCTCCTCCTTCCACCACTTGGTGGTCACCCGGCCCGGCATCCGGCGCTCGAGCTCCCGGCCGAAGGCGATGGCGGCGTGACGTACGTCGGTGAACGTCCACCGCGGCTGCACCCGGACGTAGATGTGCACGCCGCGGTTGCCTGACGTCTTCGGGAAGCCCCGCCAGCCCAGCTCGGCCAGCACCTCGCGGGCGGCGGCCGCAACCGTCACCGCGTCCTGGAAGTCCGTACCCGGCTGAGGGTCCAGGTCGATGCGCAGCTCGTCGGGGTGGTCGACGTCGGCTCGGCGCACGGGCCACGGATGGAAGGTGATGGTGTTCTGCTGCGCGCACCAGGCGACGGTCGCCAGCTCGGTCGGGCACACCTCGTCGGCGGTGCGTCCGCTGGGGAAACTGATGTGGGCCGTCTGCACCCATGGGGGCGCACCCTTGCTGATCCGCTTCTGGTAGAACGCGTCCGCTCCACGCCCGTCGGCGCGAGTGGCGACCTTGGCGCCTTCGTGGACCCCGTCCTGCCACCGCTCGAGGGTCACCGGCCGTTCCCGGAGCGCCCGCAGGATCCCGTCGCCGACGGCCAGGTAGTACTCGACCACGTCGATCTTGCGTACCCCGGCGGCGGGGAAGGTCAGCTTCTCCGGGTTGGTCACCTTGACGGTGCGATGTCCCACCTCGAGCTCGACGAACGGCGACGCCATGCCGCGCACGGTACTCGTGACGGCCGCTGCCCCACGTACACCCGCTTCGTCGCCACGTACACCCGCTCCATCGCCACGTACGCCCGCTTCCATGGTGGGACGGTCGAAGTGGATCTCTTTCCGGCCGTTGGAACGACCGCCCGACCATGGAAGCGGGAGTGGGGGACGGGAGGGCACCCGAGCGTCGCCGACGACGTACTCTCGGGACATGGTCACGAACAGTGAGAGCATGGGCCGGCAGCGCGGCTACGAGGTCGACAAGACCGAGGACGAATGGCGGGCCGAGCTGACCCCCGAGGAGTACCACGTGCTGCGCGAGGCGGGCACGGAGCGCCCGTTCACCGGGGAGTACACCGACACTAAGGACGTTGGCGTCTACAGCTGCCGGGCCTGCGGGCAGGAGCTGTTCCGCAGCGAGGCGAAGTTCGACTCGCACTGCGGGTGGCCCTCGTTCTACGAGCCAAGCGAGGGCGACGCGGTCGAGCTGATCGAGGACAGGTCACACTTCATGCGTCGTACGGAGGTCCGCTGCCGTCGCTGCGGCTCTCACCTCGGGCACGTCTTCGAGGACGCCCCCCAGACTCCGACCGGGGACCGGTACTGCATCAACTCCGTCTCGATCCGGATGGAGGCGGCGGGTCAGCCCACGCAGTGACCAGTCGCGGCCGAACAGATGTACGGGCTCGTGCCGGATCCGCGCGGTCGAGCGGTCGAAGAGGATGACCAGCTGCAGCAGCAGGCCGCCGACGAGCGCGCCCCCCACGAGGTCGGTGAGCCAGTGGGTGCGCAGGTAGATCGACGTCGCGATCGTCAGCGTCGTCAGTGAGGTGACCAGCACGGTCAGCCGGCGCAGGGGCGGGTCCTCGCCGTAGCGCCAGAACAGATAGATGATCAGGCCGCCGCTGAGCACCATGTTCGAGGAGTGGCCGGACGGGAAGATGATCCCGCCCTTGAGCACGTCGACACTGCCGGTCTCGGTCTCCTCGCGGCCGATGAGGACCTTCATGGCGCCGACGACCACGTTGAGGACCACGAACGACACCATGGCGAGTACGACCGGACGCCAGGTGCGGTGGCGGCGCGCGAACACCCCGGCCACCAGCAGCAGGATCGGCACCAGCACCGAGCGCTGGCCCATCTTGTCGTAGATCCAGGCCGTGTCCTCCAGCGCCGGCCACACCTTGCGGCCGCGGAAGCCGTAGACCACCGTGTCCAGCTGGGTCAGCGGACCCTGCACGAAGATGTCGACGAGGACGACCAGCAGCGACCCGGCGAGCAGCGTGGAGATGAGCCGGGCCCGGGCGCCGAGCAGGTCGGCCAGCCAGCGACCGCGCAGC
>JACCUZ010000382.1 GCA_013698395.1 Sporichthyaceae bacterium | reverse complement strand
CCGACGATGATCCAGATCGTGCCCGGCAGGTAGCCCATCTGCGCGGCGAGCACCGGACCGACGAGCGGACCAGCGCCGGCGATCGCTGCGAAGTGGTGACCGAACAGCACCCGTCGGTCGGTGACGTCGAAGTCGAGCCCGTTGTGGAGGCGCTCGGCGGGTGTGGCCCGGGTGTCATCGACACCGAGCGCCCGGTAGGCGATGAAGCGGGCGTAGAACCGGTAGGCAATGGCATATGAGGACAGCGCGGCGAACAGGATCCACAGGGCCGACACCTCCTCGCCCCGGGAGACGGCCAGAACGGCCCAGCAGGCCGCACCCACCAGTGCGACGAGTCCCCAGACCAGCATGGACTGGGGACTCGTTTTCCGCCCCGTTTGATCTGCAGACGTGACCGTTGACATGAGGGGGCCTCCCGGTGGTCTCGCGGCGAGCATTACCCAATGACCATTCCGCTCCCGCGCCAAACACCGGCGTTGCCCTCAACCAGGCAGGTGGGTCAGCGCAGGTCGTAGGGCGTGAGCAGCTGGTCCACCGGCGCGTCGTCGTCGGTGAGGATCGGTGCGCCCGCCGCGAAGCTCCGGGTGTCGTGGGCGGTGTCGGGCGCCCCCCGCCCGGCGGCGAGCGCACTGAGCTCAACCCGGGGCAGCAGTGCGTCGCTCGCAACCAGGACGTAGTTGCCCCCTTCCTCGCCCGCGGCCTGTGCGTCGGTGCCTAGGAGGAGAACATCCTCGAACGCCGCTCGGAGGGTCGCTGTCTCTGCCCGAACGAAGTGCGCCGGCGGGTGGTCGATCACGTTGAGGACGTACACCCCGCCGGGGCGCAGCACGCGCCGCACCTGCGCGATCATCTCGCTTGTCGTCAGGTGCCAGGGCACCGCTAGCCCGCCGAACGCGTCACCGACGACCACGTCGTACGCCTTTGGCGGCTGCTCGGCCACCGACGTCCGGGCGTCCCCGATCACCACCGTCAGGTCTGGCCCGGTCACCAACCCCAGCCGCTCGCGGTCGAGCGCGAGGACCCCTGGGTCGACCTCGAGGATCGTGCTGCGTGAACCGGGCCGGACCACGGCCAGGTGCCGGGGCAGCGTGGCCCCACCGAGCCCGAGGTGCAGTGCGTCAAGCGGACCCTCGGGAAGGGTGGCGAGGACGTCACCGATGCGCTGGGTGTAGCTGAACTCCAGGTACACCGGGTCGTCCAGGTCGACGTAGGAGTGCCGGAGCCCGTCGAGGACCAGGGTGCGCCCACCCTCGCGTTCCCGGTCGTGAACGACTTGTGCGCAGTAGTACCGGGTCTCGCGCTGGCAGGGACCGTCGCTGGTGAGCAGCCAGGTCGCCGACAGGGCTGCCACCACAACGCCAGCGACCAGCCCTGGGGTGTCCGGGCGTTTACCCTGCCGTGGCAGCGTGACGGCCAGCAGGACGCCGGCCAGCACCAACAACAGGCCGATGAGCAACAAGATGCGGGAGGTCGGCAGCGCGGCGAGCAGAACGAAGCCGGTGAGGAAGGTACCGGCGAGTGCCCCAAGAGTGCCGGTCGCCGAGAGCCGGCCGACGGTAGTGCCGGTGTGCTCGAGCGAGCGCAGCCGCAGCTTGATGACGCCGGGAGTCACCGCCGACAGCGCCAACACCGCGGGCCCGACCGCGGCGCCGACCAGCAGGACGGTCCCCATCGAGCTACCGAACAGGCTAGGCCCCAGGGCGAACACTGTGGGCCGGGCGGTGAGCAGCAGCACCCCGCCGAGAGCGGTGACCGGTCCAAGCCACCTACGCGGGTCGACTGTGTCGGCCAGGCGGCCGCCGATCGCCGCACCACCGGCGATGCCCGCAAGGGCGACGCCGATCGCGGCGGTGTAGGTCTCGAGTGTCAGCCCGACGTACGGAGCTACCAGCCTGGTGACAAGGACCTCCAGGACCAAGACGGCGGCGGAGGTGAGCAGAACGAGGGCTGTGGCGAGCGCAGACGGCACCCACCCATGGTCGCCCAGGCCCGGGCACGTGAAGCGCAAGGCATGCGTTGTGCCTGCGGATTGATGGGGACGCTGACGAAGCCGCGGTCGCCCCGCCTGGCCTACCCGGCGGGGATGCTCCTAGTGGTGTGTCTCAGTTTTGGCTGACTACTTGCTGAAGCGTGACGCGGCCGCGTCGCACCTTCTCGAGGATGGACTCGGCGGTGGCGGTCCAGACCAGTGGCTTGGGCTGGTCGTTGGTGACGCG
>JACCUZ010000161.1 GCA_013698395.1 Sporichthyaceae bacterium | reverse complement strand
AGATCATCCAGGCGAGCGGCAGCAACACGGCCGCGGCGCCGGCGACGATGACCAGCAGGGAGAGCCGACGGGCCCAGGGACCGGTCGGCCGCGGACCGAGCACCTCGGCCGTGACCGCCATCAGACCCGGCCCCCTGGTCCGTCTGCTTCGTAGTAGACCCAGCGCCGAGCGGATCGGAACACGAGAAGGGTCAGGACGAGAAGGATCGCGAACAGGATCCACGCCAGAGCGGACGCATAGCCGATGCGGAAGTAGCGGAATGCGTTGCGATAGACCAGGAGTGTGTAGAACAGGCTCGCATTGGCCGGTCCGCCCTCGGAGATGACGAACGCCTGCGTGAAGGTCTGGAAGTTGCCGATCAGGCCGAGGACGAGGTTCAGGAAGATCGCCGGGGTTACGAGCGGGACGGTGATGCGGAACAACCGGCGCATCGGGCCTGCTCCATCGACGGCGGCCGCTTCGTACAGGTTCGTGGGGATCCGCTGCAGGATCGCAAGATAGATGAAAGCGCTCCGCCCGACCCCCCACAGGCTCATCAGCACGAATGCCGGTATCACCCACGCGGTCGAGTAGACCCAGTTCGGGCCAGGGAGACCGACCAGGCCGAGCAGCCCGTTGGCGAGCCCGCCATTCGGCTGGAAGATCCAGAGCCAGAGGAGCGACACCGCCACTCCTGAGACCGCTGCAGGCAGGTAGTAGATGGTGCGGATCGCGCCGATCCCTCGGAAGCCTGCGTTGAGCAGCAACGCCAGCGCCAGCCCGACGACCAGGTCCAAAGCGACCGCAGCTGAGGCGTAGTAGGCGGTGACCCGAAGCGACTTGAGGACCAGAGGGTCCTCGGTCAGCGCCTGCTGGTAGTTGTCGAGGCCGACGAAGGACGTACCGGCCGACACCAGGTTGTCGTCGGTGAAGGACAAGGCGAGCGAGGCCAGCATCGGGCCTAATGTCAGACCTACGAAACCGATCACCCACGGGCTGATGAAGCCATAGGCGGCGACCGCTTCGCGCTGGGACGCTGTGCCACGGCGCTGCGGGCGCACTGGCCGTACGGTGGCCGCGTCAGGGCTCAAGAAGGCAGCTCATTCTCCTCGAACCACCGGTCGACGAGCGCCTGCGCCGCCGTCTGGTACTGAGGAAGCTGCTCGGCTGCCGTGGACGTGCCGAGCGCGACGGGGTCGAGGAACTGGCCGCCGAGGTCACCCACCTCGGTGAAAGCCGGGAACCAGCCCTCCTGGTTGATCGAGTAGGGGAACGCGTCAAGGAAGAGCTGCAGGTCGATACCCGGGAAGTCGCCGCTGAGCTGGTCGAGGAACGCGTCCTGCTCGCTGCGCAGCGGCGACATGGCGCCATAACCCTTGGTGGACAGCTCCCGTGCGTTGGCAGGCTCCACGAGCAGGTAGCGCAGGGCGTCGAAGGCGGCGTCCTTCCGGCTGCTCGCGGCGACGATGGCACCGACGTCGAGGTTCAGGGTCGACACCAGCCGTTCCGGTCCCGTCGGCCACGGGGCGACATCCCACTCGAAGGGGTTGTCCACACCCCAGGACTGGAGGTCGCACCCGCACATGTCGATGATCGCGATCTTCCCCGACTTCCAGGCCGCCAGCTGCGGGTCGTCGGCCCCCGAGGCCACCCCTGCCGCCAGCTGGTCGTTGACGAGGACGCGGTGCACATTGGTCAGGTCGGCGCCGAACTGGGTGCCTTCGATGTTCTCGGGGGAGTCGAGGAGGAGCCGCCTGGACTCGGGGTCGTACTTCTGCGCTCCGTAACCGAGCGCCATTAGGCCGGTGTCCCAGTGGCCGAGGCCGAACTGCACGATCTCGTCGGGGTCGAACCCGGCATCGGCAGCGCTGCGCCCGCGCGAGTCGAGCGTGAGCGCCTTGGTCAGCTCGAGGAGGGCGTTGTAGTCCCAGCCCTCGGCATTCCACTCGTGCGGCGGCTCGTCAACACCGGCGGCCGCGAACAGGTCCTTGTTGTAGGCGATGGTGTGGGTGAAGACCGCAGCCGGGATTCCGACGACCGCATCGGCGTCCGGGCCGAAGTAGTTGGGAGCCTTGGCCGCGCTGACGGCAGCGTCGACGAAGATGCCCATGTCGATGCCGGCGTCGCGAAGCATGGGCGAGAGGTCGAGCCAGATGTCCTGGTCGAGATACAGGGAGATGCCGTACACCCCGGTCGGCAGGATGATGTCCGGTGGCTTTCCGGCCGCGGTCAGCACTCCGAGCTGACGCTGCGCCTCATCGCCGTCAGGGATGCGCCGGAACGCTATCCGTCGGCCACCCTTCGAGGCCGCGTAGGCCTTGGCCAGCTTCTCCTGCGCAGGGATCTGCTCCGGCGCGTTGCCGGTCCCGAATCCCACGAGGACGTCGAGGGGACCGCCGCCCTTCGATCCGCCCCCCTGCCCCTTCTCGTCGCTCCCGCAGGCAGCGAGCAGGGTGGGCCCGAGTGCGACGGCCGGCGCGGCGTACGCGAACCGTCGGAGCACCTCACGACGCGTCAAACCACCCATGGCTCTCCACTTGATCGTTTGGAGGCACGCTAGGGCCGAGGTGCGTACGCCACAAAGTGTGCGGGACACTTAGTCGGCGTTGACCACGTTTACCTGGTCAACACCCACTGCGCCAGGCGTCTACACCATGTGCGGCGTGCATCGACCACGTATACGTGGTCAATGCCGCCGGGGAACGAGACGCTGTGTCGCCGTGTCCACGGCCGCCATGACCTCGTCGAGGGCAGCCCGGACGTCCGGCCCGAGAG
>JACCUZ010000379.1 GCA_013698395.1 Sporichthyaceae bacterium | reverse complement strand
CCTCGGCTTCGCCGCCGCGGTCCAGGTCCGGGCGACGCGCGACGCCGAGCTCGACGGGCTGCGTCAGACCGACCTGGTGCGGATCCTCGACGACGTGTCCGAGCGGGCCGCCCGGCTGCAGGCCGAGGCCCGCGAGCTGCAGCAGACGCGCGACCAGGTCGCCGGCGGCAGCAACGGCAACCTGGTCGCTCTCGAGGAGGCGCGCGACCGGGCCCGGGTCCTCGGGATCCTGGCCGGGACCCTCCCGGCTGTAGGGCCGGGCATCGAGCTCACGATCAGCGACCCGGCCGGCGTGGTCGGCGCAGATGTGCTGCTCGACGCGCTGCAGGAGCTGCGCGACGCGGGAGCCGAGGTCATTGAGCTGTCCACCGTTGACGGACCCGCCGTGCGGGTGGTCACCAGCACGGCGCTCGTCGACGTCGAGGGCGGGATCGAGGTCGACGGAGAGGTGCTGGTGTCGCCCTACCGGTTCCGGGTGATCGGCGAGCCGCGCACCCTCGCGGCGGCCCTCGACATCCCCGGCGGGGTGATCGATGTGCTCCGCCAGCGCGAGGCACAGGGGCTGGTGACCCAGCGGTCGTCTGTGCGGATCAGCTCCTTGCGGGTCCCTCCGTCGCCTCGTTACGCTCGCCCGGCCCCCGACACCGGGGGCGCCAGCAACGAGACGGACGAGACGGACGGCGACAGGTGACCGCGCTCCCAGAGGACCTGCAGTACACCAAGGACCACGAGTGGCTGCGCACCGAGGGCGACACCGTCCGGGTCGGGGTCACCGACTACGCCCAGGACGCCCTCGGGGACATTGTCTTCGTGACCCTCCCGGAGCCGGGCGCCCGGGTCACGGCCGGGGAGCCGTGCGGTGAGGTGGAGTCCACCAAGAGCGTGTCCGACGTCTACGCCCCCGTCACCGGCACCGTCGTGGAACGCAACGAGAACCTCGACTCCGCTCCCGAGACGGTGAACACCGATCCTTATGGTGACGGGTGGATGCTCACCATCCGGCCGGACGCCGGCATGTCCGCCGAGGGCCTCCTTGACGCAGCGACCTACCAGGCAACGCTGGACTCGTCGGGCTAGCCCCCTCACCCTTTGCTGCAGGATAAGGTCGGCGCAACCCGCTCACCGTCGAGGTCACGACACCCCCGTGGCCGGGGAGGCACACCTGATGCAGAGCTGCACCCAGTGCGGACACAGCAACCCCGACGACGCGAGGTTCTGCAGCAACTGCGGTGCCGCGCTGCGGCCCGGCAGTGCGAGCGCCGGCTCATCGGGCGAGACCTCGACGATCACGATCAGCGGGGGTTTCGAGCCGGCCGAGCCGTCGGAGAAGGCCGAGGGGCTCTCCGGTGCCGACCAGGCGGCGATCGACGCCCTGCCGCCGGGCTCGGCGCTGCTGGTGGTGCGTCGGGGGCCCAACTCCGGGAGCCGGTTCCTGCTGGACTCCGACACGACCAGCGCCGGTCGCCATCCGTCCAGCGACATCTTCCTCGACGACGTGACCGTGTCGAGACGGCACGCGGAGTTCGTCCGCCAGGGCAACGGCTTCGCCGTGCGCGACGTCGGCTCGCTCAACGGCACGTACGTCAACCGCGACCGCATCGACGAGACGACCCTCTCCAGCGGGGATGAGGTCCAGGTCGGCAAGTACCGCCTGATCTTCTATCCCAGCCAGAGCGGGTCGACCGGATGAGCGCTGCCCTTCCCGCCAGCTCGCTGATGAGCATCGGGGAGGTCCTGGCGCAGCTGCGCGGCGAGTTCCCCGACGTCACCATCTCCAAGATCCGGTTTCTCGAGTCGGAACGGCTGGTGGAACCCGCGCGCACCCCGTCGGGGTACCGCAAGTTCAGCCACGCCGACGTGGCACGGCTGCGCTACGTTCTGGCGACCCAGCGCGACCACTACCTGCCGCTGCGCGTGATCCGCGAGCACCTCGACGCGATCGACCGGGGGCTCGATCCGCCGGCCGCACCCGGCGAGCGGCCACGGGTGCCGAACAACGCCCGCGAGGGCCTGCCTGGCCCGCGTGCGCTCGCGCCGGAGAACGTCGAGCTGCGCCTGTCACGGGCCGAGCTCGCGGAAGCGGCGGGACTGGACGACGAGCTGCTGACCCAGATCGAGGGCTTCGGCCTGATCGAAGCCGTGCGGGGGTCCGCCGCCGCGGCGGCCGGCCCGCACTACGACGCCGACGCGCTGGTGGTGGCGACGGCCGTGGCCGAGTTGTCGACCTACGGCTTGGAGCCCCGGCACCTGCGAGCCTTCCGCACCGCGGCTCAGCGGGAGGCGGACCTGATGGCCCAGGTCGTCGGACCCCTGCTGCGCCAGCGCAGCCCCGACGCGCGGGTCCGCGCCGAGGAAGTCGCCCGCGAGCTGGGCGCCACCGCCCTCCGGCTGCACACGGCGCTGGTGCGCGCCCGGTTGCGGGACATCGTCGGTCGCTGATCGCCGTCGAGTGGCGCAGTAAGGTGAGCGCGTGAACGAGCTGGACGTGGTGGGAGTGCGGGTCGAGATGCCCTCGAACCAACCGATCGTGCTGCTCAAGGAGTCCGGGGGGGAGCGCTACCTGCCGATCTGGATCGGTGCGGGGGAGGCGACGGCCATCGCCTTTGCCCAGCAGGGGGTGGTCCCGCCGCGGCCGCTGACCCACGACCTGATCCGCGACCTGCTGGAGGCCGCCGGGCAGCAGCTGACGCAGGTGCGGATCACCTCTTTGCGTGACGGAGTCTTCTACGCCGAGATGGTGTTCGCCAGCGGCGTCGAGGTCAGCGCCCGCCCGTCGGACGCGATCGCGGTGGCCCTACGTACCAGCACGCCGATCTTCGGCGCGGAGGAGGTCCTCGCCGAGGCGGGTATCTCGATCCCGGACGAGCAGGAGGACGAGGTCGAGAAGTTCCGTGAGTTCCTCGATCAGATCACGCCGGAGGACTTCGGCGGTCCCCAGCAGACCTGACCCTCGACCTCAGGTTGACCCTTGGGCCCTGCGCCCTCGGTGGCCGGACACGCCGCGAGCGATGACCCCCACCTCGTTGACCGGCGACCACCCGATGCGTACCGTCAGAGCAGAACGCCCCTGCTGTAACTTCACTGGTGTGATCTTGGATGGCACCGGTCCTTCCCCGGGGCGGTGAGACGGAGGTCGTCGTGACCAGCACCGGTGGCACCACGGGCCCGGGCACCTCTCCGGTGAGCACGGCCGAGCGACAGCGTGCCCAAGCCGCCGCCGGGCAGCAGGGGTTGCTGTTCAGTGACGACCTGCCCGTCCTGCCCGAGGACATGGGGTACCGGGGCCCGACCGCCTGCTCGGCCACCGGGATCACCTACCGCCAGCTCGACTACTGGGCGCGCACCGGTCTGGTCGAGCCCGGCATCCGGTCTGCCGCCGGCTCAGGAAGTCAGCGGCTCTACAGCTTCCGCGACATCCTGGTGCTCAAGGTGGTCAAGCGCCTCCTCGACACGGGGGTGTCCCTGCAGAACATCCGCACCGCCGTCAGTCACCTGCGGGAGCGCGGGGTCGAGGACCTGGCCCAGATCACGCTGATGAGTGACGGCGCCAGCGTCTACGAGTGCACCTCCGCCGACGAGGTGGTCGACCTCGTGCAAGGCGGTCAGGGCGTCTTCGGCATCGCCGTCGGTCGGGTGTGGCGTGAGGTCGAGGGGTCGTTGGCCGCGCTGCCGGGCGAGCGGGCCGGCGACGACGCATCGGCTGGGTCAGGCGGACCCGACGGGCCGTCCGACACCTCCGCGGACGAGCTCTCGGCCCGTCGGGCGCGGCGGGTCGGCTCGGCCGGCTGAGCGCTGCTCGTCCGGCGTCGTCGGGGTTAGACTCGGCGTCGCTTCCGAGCCCGCGTGGGAGAGTTCCCGCTCAGCCAGGACGGGACGCCGAAGGGGCAACCTCCCCGGAACCTCTCAGGCAACCGAACCACGCGGACGAGGCAACTCTGGAGCGGACGCGACAGAGGGGGACCGTGCGACGGTGACCTGCCGCCGTACGCCCAACCGTCGGCCCGACGCCCCGGAGACCCTCCCATGAGCAGCGACGTCCTCCCTCCCGCCCACGCGCTGGACCTGGCCGTGCCGTTCGCCCGCCGCCATGTCGGCCCGGATTCCGCGGACCAGGCGAAGATGCTGGCCGTCCTCGGCTACGCCTCCCTCGAAGATCTGGTCAACGCGGCGGTGCCGTCGTCGGTGCACAGCGACACTCCCCTCGCGCTGGACACGGGCCGCTCCGAGCACGAGGTCATCGACGAGCTCCGCGCGCTGGCCGGGCGCAACACCGTGCTGACGTCGATGATCGGGCTGGGCTACCACGGCACCGTCACCCCGCCGGTCATCCTGCGCAACGTGCTGGAGAGCCCGGCCTGGTACACCGCGTACACGCCCTACCAGCCCGAGATCTCCCAGGGCCGGCTCGAGGCGCTGCTGAACTTCCAGACCGTGGTCTCCGACCTCACCGGCCTGCCGGTGGCGGGCGCCTCCATGCTCGACGAGGCCACGGCGGCGGCCGAGGCGATGACCCTGGCCCGCCGGTCCAGCAAGGCCCCCGGCGAGGCTGTGTTCGTGGTCGACACCGACGTGCTGCCCCAGACCATCGCGGTCGTGCGCACCCGCGCGGAACCGCTGGGCATCGAGGTCGTCGTCGCCGACGTCGCTGGACCCGGTGCCCTGCCGGACCGGCCGGTCTTCGGCGTACTGCTGCAGTACCCCGGTGCCGGGGGAGCGGTACGTGAGCTGACCTCCCTGATCGACGCCGCACACGACGCGGGCGCGCTGGTTGCGGTGGCCGCGGACCTGCTGGCGCTGACCATGCTCCGGTCACCGGGCGAGCAGCATGCGGACATCGCGGTCGGGACGACCCAGCGCTTCGGCGTGCCGATGGCCTTCGGCGGCCCGCACGCCGGTTACCTGGCGGTCCGGCGGGGTCTCGAGCGGTCCATGCCCGGCCGGCTGGTCGGGGTCTCCAAGGACGCCGACGGCGCCCCCGCGTACCGGCTGGCCCTGCAGACCCGTGAGCAGCACATCCGGCGCGAGAAGGCCACCAGCAACATCTGCACCGCGCAGGTGCTTCTGGCGGTGGTCGCCGGGATGTACGCCGTGTACCACGGTCCGGACGGCCTGCGGGCTATCGCGGCCCGGACCCACCGCTACGCCTGCGTGCTCGCCGCAGGGCTGCGCGCGGGTGGCGTCGAGGTGGTGCACGAGGCGTTCTTCGACACCGTGACTGCGCGGGTCCCGGGCCGGGCCGGCGACGTGGTGGCCGCTGCGCGCGACGGCGGGGTGAACCTGCGACTCGTCGACGAGGACCACGTCGGAATCACCACCGACGAGACGACCACGCGCGCGCACCTGCGAACGGTCTGGGCGGCGTTCGGTGCGGGCGAGCCCGACCCGGACGAGCTGACGGAGCCGGACACGGTGCCGGCGTCGCTGCTGCGGGAGGACGAGTACCTCACCCACCCCGTCTTCCACCAACACCGGTCGGAGACGGCGATGCTGCGTTACCTGCGCCGGCTGGCCGACCGTGACCTGGCGCTGGACCGGACGATGATCCCGCTGGGGTCGTGCACGATGAAGCTCAACGCCACCACCGAGATGGAGCCGATCACCTGGCCGCAGTTCGCGGCGATGCATCCCTTCGCACCCTTGGACCAGGCGGAGGGATACGTCGAGCTCATCACCCAGCTCGAGCGGTGGCTGGCCGAGGTCACCGGCTACGACGCGGTGTCCCTGCAGCCCAACGCCGGCTCGCAGGGCGAGCTGGCCGGGCTGCTCGCTATCCGGGCCTACCACCGGGCCAACGGGCAGGGCGAGCGCACTATCTGCCTCATCCCCTCCAGTGCCCACGGCACCAATGCGGCCTCGGCCGTCATGGCGGGGCTGACCGTCGTGGTCGTGGCCTGCGACTCCGCAGGCAACGTCGACCTCGAGGACCTCCGGACCAAGGTCGCCGAGCATCGCGGCGACCTCGCTGCGCTGATGGTGACCTACCCCTCGACCCACGGCGTGTTCGAGCAGGACATCACCGAGCTGTGCGCCGCGGTCCACGACGCCGGCGGCCAGGTCTACGTCGACGGGGCGAACCTCAACGCGCTCGTCGGTGTCGCGCGGCCCGGTCACTTCGGGGCAGATGTCTCGCACCTGAACCTGCACAAGACGTTCTGCATCCCCCACGGTGGGGGAGGGCCGGGAGTAGGGCCGGTGGCGGTGCGCGCCCACCTCGCGCCGTACCTCCCCAACCATCCCCAGCAAGCGTCCGCGGGACCCGACACCGGCGTCGGCCCGGTCTCGGGCGCGCCGTGGGGATCAGCCGGAATACTGCCGATCTCCTGGGCGTACGTGCGGCTGATGGGCCGCGAAGGGCTCACCGAGGCCACCCATGTCGCCATCCTGAGCGCGAACTACGTCGCATCGCGGCTGGCCCCGCACTACCCGGTCCTGTACTCGGGTCGTTCCGGACTGGTTGCCCACGAGTGCATCGTCGATCTTCGCCCGATCACCAGGGAGACCGGTGTGACCGTCGACGACGTCGCGAAACGGCTCATCGACTACGGCTTCCATGCTCCCACGATGTCGTTCCCGGTCGCGGGAACGCTGATGATCGAGCCCACCGAGTCCGAGGACCTCGCAGAGCTCGACCGGTTCTGCGCCACGATGATCGCGATCGGCGAGGAGATCGCCAGGGTCCGCGCCGGCGAGCTCGACCGTACGGACAACCCGCTGCGCGGCGCCCCGCACACCGCCCGGTCCCTGCTCGGCGGCTGGGACCACGGGTACTCGCGCGAGGAGGCCGGTCTGCCGCCCGGCGTCGACCCGGGCTCGAAGTACTGGCCACCGGTGCGACGCATCGACGGTGCCTACGGTGACCGGAACCTGGTCTGCAGCTGCCCCCCGGTCGACAGCTACGCCGCGGAGCCCGACGTTCGGTAAGCGCCCCTGGCCCTTGTTTGCGCGGTCGGAGTCAGGCGGCCACGGCGAACGGGTCGGTCGGACGATGCGGGGCGATGACCCGCCCATCCGGAAGCAGCTCTCCGGTGTCGTCGAAGAGCACCACACCGTTGCAGAGCAGGCTCCAGCCTTGTTCCGGATGGCTGGCGACGGTGTGCGCGGCCTCACGGTCCGGAGCGTCCGCGTGGGGACATCTCGGCTGGTGGATGCACATGGCGGTTTCTCCGATAGATCGGTCGGTGACAGCTGCGGTGCGGGGCCGATCGCGGTGACCTGCCTCGCTGCACGTTCTCACGTAGTCTCGACGGTTCCCGGCAGGACTGAACCGCAAGACCTGATGGATGTGGAAATGGTCCGAACGGACGACCGCGTGTGGACGATCGGCGCATGACGCGGATCGTTGCGGCCGCTCCGGCCCTCCCTGCACACCGCTACGAGCAGCAGGTGATCACCGACGCCTTCGCCGGGGTCGTGCTGCCGGACGGCGGGGATCGTCGCCTGCTGAACTCGCTGCACGAGGCAACCTCCGTACGCCACCGCCACCTGGCGCTGCCCCTGGAGCAGTACGCCGGACTCGACGGGTTCGGCGCGGCCAACGATGTCTTCATCCGGGTCGGAACCGAGCTGGGAGAGCAAGCGATCCGGACCGCCCTTGACGCGGTGCAGCTCGACCCTGTCGACGTGGACATCGTGATGACCACCTCGGTGACCGGCGTCGCGGCACCCAGTCTGGACGCGCGCCTGGTGCCCCGGCTCGGGCTGCGTCCCGACGTACGGCGGATCCCCATGTTCGGCCTGGGGTGCGTCGCCGGTGCCGCCGGCCTGGCCCGGCTGCACGACCTGCTGCTCGGTGACCCCGACGCGGTGGCCGTCCTGCTCTCGGTGGAGCTGTGCTCCCTGACTCTGCAGCGCGACGACGCGAGCACCGCCAACCTGGTCGCTAGCGGGCTCTTCGGAGACGGCGCGGGCGCCGTCGTGCTGCTGGGGGAGCAGCGGGCCGCGGCTCTCGGGCTCGCCGGGCCGCAGGTGGTGGCGACCCGCAGCCGGTTCTATCCCGACACCGAACGGGTCATGGGGTGGGACATCGGAGGCAGTGGCTTCCGGATCGTGCTCTCGGCCAGCGTGGCCGACGTCGTGGAGGAGAACCTCGGACACGATATGACCACGTTCCTCGGTGACAACGACCTGAAGGTCGACGACGTGGTCACCTGGCTGGCGCACCCAGGGGGGCCCAAGGTGCTCAACGCCATGATCCGCACCCTGGGGCTGCCCGCCGGCGCCCTGGACCGCACCTGGCGCTCGCTGGCCGACGTGGGCAACCTGTCGTCGGCATCCGTGCTGCACGTGCTGGCCGCGGCAATGGCCGAGCCGCCGCCCCCGCCCGGCTCACCGGGAGTGCTGCTCGCGATGGGCCCGGGCTTCTGCTCCGAGCTGGTGCTGGTGCGCTGGTGACCAGCACGGTCGCCTACCTCGTCCTGCTGCTGGCCGTCGCGCTCGAGCGCGTGGTCGAGCTGGTGGTCAGTGCGCGCAACATCAAGGCGGCGACGGCCCAGGGTGGCGTCGAACGCGGCTTCGGCCACTATCCGGTCATGGTGGCCCTGCACACCGGCCTGCTCGTCGGTGCCCTGGTGGAGGTCGTGATCGCCGACCGTCCGTTCCTGCCGTGGTTGGGCTGGCCGATGGTCGCCCTGGTGCTCGCCGCGCAGGGTCTGCGCTGGTGGTGCATCACAACGCTGGGACCGCGGTGGAACACCCGCGTGGTGGTGCTCCCGGGCGCTCCGCTGGTGCGCGGCGGCCCCTACCGCAGGATGCGCCACCCCAACTACCTCGCCGTCGTCGTCGAGGGGGTCGCCCTGCCGATGGTGCACTCGGCGTGGCTGACGGCGCTCGTGTTCACCACCGCCAACGCGCTGCTGCTGCGGACCCGGATCCGCTGCGAGGAAGCGGCGCTGCGTGACCTGGCCGGGGCTTCGCCATGAGTTTCGACGCCGACGTGCTCGTCGCGGGCGGCGGACCGATCGGGTTGGCGACGGCTATCGAGGCCCGGCGACTGGGCATGACCGCGGTGGTGATCGAGCCACGCGCCGACGCGGTGGACAAGGCCTGCGGCGAGGGCCTGATGCCCTCGGCGCTGGAGCAGCTGCGCCGGCTGGGCGTGGAACCTCACGGTCGGCCCTTCGTCGGCATCCGTTACCTCCGCGGCTCGCGTCAGGTCGAAGCCCGTTTCCGCAACGGCACCGGCCGGGGGGTGCGCCGGACCAGCTTGCACACCGCGCTGGCCCAACGCGCCCAGGTCGTGGGCGTCAACCGGCACCAGGACCGAGTCACCGAGGTCCGACAAGACCACCTTGGCGTCGTGGCGGCGGGGCTGCGTGGGCGCTGGCTGGTGGGGGCCGACGGCCTGCACTCGACGGTACGCAGGGAGGTTGGCCTGCAACCTGCTGCGGTGCCGGGCCAGGCGGGCACCGCGCGGTACGGGCTGCGCCGACACTTCCGGGTAGCACCGTGGGCCGATCACGTCGAGGTGCACTGGGCCCCCGAAGCTGAGGCCTACGTGACCCCGGTAGCTGATGACCTCGTCGGTGTTGCCGTCCTGGGCCACGCCCGCGGCGGCTTTGACCGCGTCCTCGACGGGCTGCCCGTCCTGCGAGCCAGGCTGCGCGGTGCGGAGGCGGTGACCACGGTCCGTGGGGCGGGCCCCTTGCGGCAGCGAGCCCTGGGTCGGCGACGAGGGCGGGTGCTGCTGGCCGGTGACGCCGCCGGGTACATCGACGCGTTGACCGGTGAAGGCCTGGCGGTAGGGGTCGCCACTGCGTGCGCTGCGGCGGCTTCATTGGCGGTCGGGCGGCCGCAGGATTACGACGCTGCCTGGTCGAGCGCGACGCGACGCTACCGGTTCCTGACCGCCGGCCTGCTGGCCGTCGCCGCGCGCCCCGGTGCCCGGTCGGTGATCGTTCCGGCGGCCATTCGTTGGCCAGCTGGCTTCGCGCACATGGTGAACCTGCTCGCCTGACGTGCCGGCCAGGGTAGGGCCAGGGTCGACTCAGGGTCGGCCCCGGGTAACTTCCCGTCACACCGGGAAGGTTTCCGTGGAATCCTGTCTGGATGCGGTGCAGTCCCCTGGCGATCGGCGTCGAGCCGATGACGGACGTCCGAACGCCGGCGCCCGCCGGTCTTCCGCTTGCAGGCAGGATGCACCGCCCTGGGCTGGTCCGGGAGGTGGTGCTCATCGGGGCGTTGTTCCTGGTCTACCGAGTTGTTCGGCTGGCGATCACCGGCCAGGACGACCTGGCCGTGCACAACGCCTGGTGGGTGTGGGACGTCGAGCGGATGTTGTGGATGCCCGACGAGGAAGCGTTGCAGGACTGGGCGCTGCAGTGGCCCGATCTGCTCCGCGCCGCGAACTGGTACTACGTGGGAGTGCACTTCCCGGTGACGGTCGGGTTGTTGGTGTGGAGCTGGTGGCGCCGACGTCCGGCGGAGTACCGATGGGCGCGCCGGCTCATCACGGTGCTCACTGGGCTGGCATTGCTTGGTCACGTGTTGATGCCGCTCGCGCCACCACGGATGCTGCGCAGCCTCGGCTTCCTGGACACCATGGCGGCGTTCGGCCCGTCGGCGTACACGGGAAGCGCGGCCACGGTCGCCAACCAGTTCGCGGCGATGCCCAGCCTGCACGTGGGGTGGGCGCTGCTGGTCGCCGTGGTCGTCATCCGCACGGTGCCCAGCCCGTGGCGCTGGCTCGTCTCGCTGCACCCGGCGCTCACCGTGGCGGTGGTCGTCGTGACCGCGAACCACTACTGGGTCGACGCGATCGTCGCTGCGGCGCTGTTCGGAATCGCGCTGCTCGTCACCCCGGGCGTGCACGGGCCGGCCC
>JACCUZ010000128.1 GCA_013698395.1 Sporichthyaceae bacterium | reverse complement strand
ATCTCGCCACGCTTGCGGCGGTCCCGCAGCGTGGTCAACGCCTCGTCGAGGATCTCCTTGGCCTCAGCGTCGGAGCGCCGCTCCTTCACGTACGCGAGGTGGGTCTTGTACGGCTCGGTGCGCGGCGGCGACGGCGGGGCGTCCCGGTCCTGGCCGGCCGGCAGGCCGCAGCGGGGGCAGTCCCACGTCTCGGGGGCCTGCACGGTGGTGTCCTCGGCGAAGCTGGGCTTGGTCTCGTGCGCGTTGGCGCACCAGTAGGAGATGCGGAAACGTGGTGCGGTGTCCCCCCGCTCGGCCTCGCCCATGGGGCCGGCCCCGACACGACTGCCTCGGATCGCGTTGCCACTTGCCACGTTGGTGCTCCCCAGCTTCTCGAGGTATGCGGTGGATCAAGACGTCAGTCTAGGCGACGGATGCGGGCCGGCGGTCAGGACTTGAGCAGCAGCCCCAGCGCGATGATCGAGGCGACCCAGACGATGCCGATGCCGATGGTGAGCCGGTCGAGGTTGCGCTCCACCACCGACGAGCCGCCCAGCGACGAGGAGACACCGCCGCCGAACAGGTCGGACAATCCGCCACCCTTGCCCTTGTGCAGCAGCACCAGAAGGATCATCAGCAGGCTCGTGATGATGAGCACGATCTGGAACACGATCTCCACGCGGGGTGCTTCCTTCGGGGTCGCGCCAGGGGTGCGGCGGGGAACAGGGCCAGAACAGGGTACGTCAGGAGGCTTGCGGGTCGGACACCTTGCGGTAGCGGCAGATCCCGACGAACTCCTCGGCCACGATGCTCGCTCCCCCGACCAGTGCCCCGTCGACGTCGGCCTGGGCCATGATCCCTGCGGCGTTGGCCGCCTTGACCGAGCCGCCGTAGAGGATGCGAACCCCGTCCGCGAGATCGCCGGAGTAGAGCTCGGCGAGCCGGGTGCGGATCGCCGAGCAGACCTCCTGCGCGTCCTCAGGGGTCGCGACCTCTCCGGTGCCGATGGCCCACACCGGCTCGTAGGCGACTACCAGCGAGCGGGCCTGGGCGGCCGGAACTCCTTCCAGGGCGCCGGTCAGCTGGGCCAGCGTGTGCTCGACGTGACGACCCTCCTGACGCACCTCCAAGGGCTCCCCCACGCACAGGATCGGCACCAGGTTGTGCGCCGCCGCCGCCTTGACCTTCGTGTTGACCAGCGCGTCGTCCTCGTGGTTGTCGGCCCGGCGCTCCGAGTGACCGACCACGACGTAGCCGCAGCCGAGCTTGGCGAGCATGGCCGCCGCCACCTCGCCCGTGTGCGCGCCCGGGTCGTGGGGGGACACGTCCTGCGCGCCGTAGCCGACGCGGTACTTGTCGCCGTCGACGAGTGTCTGCACGGACCGGATGGCGGTGAACGGCGGCAGCACCACCACCTCGACCGCGTCGAGGTCCTCGTCGGTGAGGGAGAACGCCAGCTTCTGCACCAGGGCGAGGGCCTCGAGGTGGTTGAGGTTCATCTTCCAGTTGCCGGCCATCAGCGGGGTCCGCGCCATGGGGCTAGTCCTCCTCGTCCGACATCACGGTCAGGCCGGGCAGGTCCCTGCCCTCGAGGAGCTCGAGGCTGGCGCCGCCGCCGGTCGAGATGTGACCGAAGGCCGACTCCTCGAACCCCAGCGCCCGCACGGCTGCGGCCGAGTCGCCGCCCCCGACGACGGTCAGCCCGCCGTTGGCGGTGACCTCGGTGAGCGCCTCCGCGACGGCCCTCGTTCCCTCGGCGAACGGCGCGAGCTCGAAGACGCCCATCGGGCCGTTCCAGAACACGGTGCGTGCCCCCCGGATGCGATCGGCGAAGAGCCGACCGCTCTCGGGGCCGATGTCCAGACCGAGCCGGTCACTGGGGATCGCGTCGACCCCCACCACGTCGTGGTCGGCGTCGGCGGAGAACTCGGTCGCGGCGACGACATCGACGGGCAGCACGATCTCCACGCCCTTGTCTTCCGCCTGCTGCAGGTAGCCGCGCACGGTGTCGAGCTCGTCCTCCTCCAGGAGGCTGCGGCCCACCTCGTGGCCCTGCGCCTTGAGGAAGGTGAACACCATGCCGCCCCCGATGAGCAGCGTGTCGACCGACTCGATGAGGTTGTCGATGACGCCGAGCTTGTGCGACACCTTCGAGCCGCCGAGCACCACGGCGTAGGGCCGCTCGGGCTCGCCGGTGAGGCGACGCAGGACCTCGGTCTCGGCCAGCACCAGCGCACCTGCGGCGTGCGGAAGACGCTGCGGTACGTCGTACACGCTGGCGTGCTTGCGGTGGACGGCGCCGAAGCCGTCGGCGACGTAGACGTCCGCGAGAGCGGCCAGATCGTCGGCGAAGGCTGCCCGCTCGGTCTCGTCCTTGCTCTCCTCACCGGGGTTGAAGCGCAGGTTCTCGAGCAGGGCGACGTCGCCGTCACCCAGCTCGCCGACAGCGGCCTTGGCGCTGCGTCCCACGGTGTCGGTGGCGAACTCCACCGGCCGGCCGAGCACCTCGGCGAGCCGCTCGGCGACCGGCGCCAGCGAGAACTCCTCGACCGGTTTCCCCTTGGGCCGCCCCAGGTGCGCGCACACCACGACCCGCGCTCCTCGGTCGGCGAGGTCGCCGATGGTCGGCGCGCTCGCTCGGATCCGGCCGTCGTCGGTGATGCGGTGGCCGTCGAGCGGCACGTTGAGGTCCGACCGGACCAGGACGCGCTTGCCGCGCAGGTCGCCGAGGTCGTCGACGGTCCTCATCAGAGCGACTGGCCGACCAGCTTCACCAGGTCGACGAGCCGGTTGGAGTAGCCCCACTCGTTGTCGTACCAGCCGACGATCTTCACCTGGTTGCCGATCACCTTGGTCAGCTTGGAGTCGAAGGTGCACGACGCCGGGTCGGTGACGATGTCGCTGGAGACGATGTCGTCCTCGGTGTAGGTGAGGTAGCCCTTCAGCGGGCCGTCGGCGGCCGCCTTGAACGCGGCGTTGACCTCCTCGACGCTGGTGTCGCGGGAGACGGTGACGGTCAGGTCGGTGGCCGAGCCGGTCGGCACCGGCACCCTCAGGGCGTAGCCGTCGAGCTTGCCCTGCAGCTCGGGCAGGACGAGGCCGATGGCCTTCGCGGCGCCGGTGCTGGTCGGCACCACGTTGAGGGCGGCCGCCCTGGCCCGGCGCAGGTCGCTGTGCGGCCCGTCCTGGAGGTTCTGGTCCTGCGTGTAGGCGTGGATGGTCGTCATCAGGCCACGCTCGATGGTGAAGGTGTCGTGGAGCACCTTGGCCATCGGCGCCAGGCAGTTGGTGGTGCAGCTGGCGTTGCTGATGATGTGGTGGTTGACCGGGTCGTAGTCGCCCTCGTTGGCGCCGAGCACGACCGTGAAGTCCTCGTTCTTGGCCGGCGCCGAGATGATGACCTTCTGCGCGCCGCCCTCGAGGTGGGCCCGGGCCTTGGTAGCGTCGGTAAACAGGCCGGTCGACTCGATGACGACGTCCGCGCCGAGCTCCTTCCAGGGCAGCGCGGCCGGGTCACGCTCCGCGAGGGCCCGGAAGCTGCGGCCACCGACAGTGATGTTCTGCTCGTCGTAGGTCACGTCACCGTCGAGGCGGCCCAGGATGCTGTCGTACTTGAGCAGGTGGGCCAGCGTCTTGTTGTCGGTCAGGTCGTTGGCGCCGACGACCTCGATGTCGGCGTCCTGCGCCAGCACGGCGCGGAAGAAGTTGCGCCCGATACGGCCGAAGCCGTTGATGCCTACCCGAACCGTCACCGTGTGCCTCCACGTCGTCTACGTCTGGCTCGTTTCGGCGCCGACCTTATCGAGAGGCTGGCCGCCGGCTTCCCGGGCGTTCGCTCCGTGGTCACCCCCGGCACAAGCACCCCGGCACGGGCGCGAGGCGGCCGACCTCAGGCGTCGAGCATCTCCGGCGTCAGGTTGGCCTCGGTGTTGGGGATCCCCTGGTCCTGGGCCCGCTTGTCGGCCAGCGCGAGCAGCCGGCGGATCCGGCCCGCCACGGCGTCCTTGGTCATCGGCGGGTCGGCCAGCGTGCCGAGCTCCTCCAGGCTGGCCTGCTTGTGCGCGAGCCGCAGCTCCCCCGCCGTCCGCAGGTGCTCGGGGATGTCGTCGCCGAGGATCTCCATGGCGCGTTGTACGCGGGAGCCGGCGGCGACGGCAGCCCGCGCGGACCGGCGCATGTTGGCGTCGTCGAAGTTGGCCAGCCGGTTTGCGGTGGCCCGGACCTCGCGGCGCATCCGCCGCTCCTCCCACGCCAGCACGCTGTCGTGGGCACCCAATCGGGTGAGCAGCGCCCCGATGGCATCACCGTCTCGGACCACCACCCGGTCCACGCCGCGGACCTCGCGGGCCTTCGCGCTGATGCCCAGCCGCCTCGCCGCGCCCACCAGCGCGAGAGCGGCCTCCGGCCCGGGACAGGTGATCTCCAGCGCCGACGACCGGCCCGGCTCGGTGAGCGAGCCATGGGCGAGGAACGCGCCCCGCCAGGCCGCCTCCGCGTCACAGAGCGCTCCGGACACCACCTGCGGCGGCAGGCCCCGCACCGGCCGACCGCGGCCGTCGAGCAGGCCGGTCTGACGGGCCAGCGCCTCACCGTCCTTGGCCACGCGGACCAGGTAGCGGCTCCCCCGACGCAACCCACCGGCAGCCACGACAGCCACCTCGGAGGCGTGCCCGTAGACCTCGGCGATGTCCTTGCGCAGTCGGCGCGCGGTGGCTCCGGTGTCGACCTCGGCCTCGACCACGATGCGGCCGCCGGCGATGTGCAGGCCGCCGGCGAACCGCAGGAGGGCCGAGACCTCCGCCTTGCGGCAGCAGGTCCGCGTCACGGTGAGGTGGGCGAGCTCGTCCTTGACGGCAGCGGTCATAGCCATGAAGTCAGATCCTGTCACTCGGCAGGGGCTCCGCCGAAAGGTCGCTGGTGAAGAGGTCGCGGAAGGCCGCGGCCAGCCGGTCGGGGTCGTGGACGAGGGGGTTGTCGCCGCTGGCCAGTGGCACCAGGTGCACCGCCGCACCGAGGGACGCCGCGACAGTGCGCAGCACGTCTGGGTGAGGCACGGCGTCACGGTCGGCGAGCACCGCGTCCACCCGCAGCCAGGGTGCGTAGCCGGCGAGCACCTCCAGGTGGGTCTCGGGCGCGAAGCCGGCGGTCTCCCCTGGCTGTGGCGCCAGGTTGAGCACCACGACGCGGCGCGCGGAGCTCCCGCTCAGCGCGTCGGCGAGGCCGGGCACCAGCAGGTGAGGGATCACGCTGGTGAACCACGAACCCGGGCCCAGTACAACCCACTCCGCCTCGGTCACCGCCGCCACCGCCTCGGTGCAGGCCGGGGGCCGGTCGGGCACCAGACCCAGGTGGACGACCCGGCCGGAGGTCGAGGCCACGGCGACCTGCCCGCGTACGGTCGCGAGCCCTCCGCCGTTTTCGTCCTCGTCGTCGAGCTCGACCACGGCTTCGATGTCCAGCGGTACCACCGACATGGGCAGCACCCGCCCCTGCGCGCCGAGCAGCCGCGCGACCCAGTCCAGCCCGGCGACCGAGTCCCCGAGCAGCTCCCACAGCGCGACGATGAGCAGGTTCCCGACCGAGTGGTCATGCAGCTCGCCCTCGCTGCGGAACCGATGCTGGGCCACCCGGCTCCAGGTCTGTCCCCACTCGTCGTCGCCGCACAGCGCGGCGAGCGCCATCCGCAGGTCTCCCGGTGGCAGTACGCCGAGCTCGCGGCGCAGCCGGCCGCTGGACCCGCCGTCGTCGGCGACGGTGACCACCGCGGTCAGCTCGTCGGTCACCCGCCGCAGCGCCTTCAGCGAGGCGGCCAGGCCGTGCCCACCGCCCAGGGCGACGACAGCCGGCCCGCTCATCGGGCGGTCACTCGCGCCCCAGGTCGCGGTGCACGACAGCGGCGTCGACCCCCGCGGCGGTCAACCGCTGGGCGAGCTCCTGGGCCATCGCGACCGACCGGTGCTTGCCGCCGGTGCACCCGACGCCGATGGTCGCGTAGCGCTTGCCCTCCCGCTGGTATCCCTCACCGGTGATCCGCAGCAGTTGTGTCGCCGTGTCGACGAAGTCGGCCGCACCGTTCTGGGCCATCACGTAGTCACGGACCGGGCCGTCGAGGCCGTTCTGCGGCCGCAGGTCGGGCACCCAGTGCGGGTTGGGCAGGAAGCGGCAGTCGACGACGATGTCGGCGTCGACGGGGACGCCGTACTTGTAGCCGAACGACATGACCGTCGCGTGCAGCCCGGGACCGACCTCGTCGAAGGCCGAGAGCACCTTGGCGCCCAGCTCGTGCACGTTGAGGCTGGTGGTGTCGATCACGATGTCTGCGTCGGCCCGCAGGTCGCCGAGGATCTCCCGCTCGCGCGTGATCCCGTCCACCAGCCGGCCGTCGCCCTGCAGCGGGTGGGGCCGGCGGTTGGCCTCGTACCGGCGGACCAGGGCGTCGTCGGCCGCTTCCAGGAAGATGATCCGCGGGTCGATGCCGGCCTTGGCGAGGTCGGCCAGCGACTCGCGCAGGTCGGCGAAGAACGGGCGGCCACGCACGTCCACCACGGCCGCCAGCCTGGTGATGTTGCCCCTTGCCCGGGCCCCGAGCTCGGCCAGCGTCGGCAGTAGGCCGGGAGGGAGGTTGTCCACGACGAACCAGCCAAGGTCCTCCAGCACCCGGGCCGCCGTGCTCCGCCCGGCGCCGGACATCCCGGTGATGATCACCAGCTCCGGCAGCGGTGCGGCTGTTTCCTCGGGGCTCACTCGTGCGGTCACCCGTCCCCCCCACCGTCAAGGATCTCACCCGTCGCCGTGTTGACCGCCGCCTGCTGCATGGGACGTGCGGCCAGTGCCGCGACCACCGACTCGGCCGTGTGGCGGCCGACGCCCGGCACGGCCATGACCTCCTCCACCGACGCGGCGGACAGCCGCTTGAGCGACCCGAAGTGCCTGAGCAGGGCCTTGCGCCGCGACTCGCCGAGACCGGGCACACCGTCCAGCGCGCTCGCGGTCATCGACTTGGACCGGCGGGTGCGGTGCAGCGCGATCGCGAACCGGTGCGCCTCGTCGCGCACCCGCTGCAGCAGGTACAGGCCCTCGCTGGTCCGCGGCAGCACGACCGGGTGCGGGTCGCCCGGAAGCCAGACCTCCTCCAGTCGCTTTGCCAGGCCGCACAGCGCCACGTCGTCAATGCCGAGGGCATCCAGCGCCCGTTGCGCCGCTGCGACCTGGGGCGCGCCACCGTCGACGACGACAAGGTTGGGCGGGTACGCGAAGCGCCGCGGTCGCCCCGTCTCGGGGTCGATCCCCGTCGGTACGTCGGCAGGCTGGCCGGTTGCGGCGACCTCCACCTCCTCCACCTGCACCTCGCCGGTCTGCGCGCGTTCCTCGACGAACCGCCGGAACCGCCGGCTGATCACCTCGTGGATGGATGCGACGTCGCCCTGGCCCGCCTGGCCGCGGATGACGAACCTGCGGTACTCGCTCTTGCGCGGCAGCCCGTCCTCGAACACCACCATGGACGCCACCACGTCGCTCTCCTGCAGGTGGGAGACGTCGTAGCACTCGATGCGCAGCGGCGCCTCTTCGAGCCCGAGGGCGTCCTGGATCTCCTGCAGGGCCAGGCTGCGGGCCGTCAGGTCGCTGCCCCGCCTGGTCTTGTGCAGCGCCAGCCCGTGCGCCGCGTTGCGGGCGACCGTCTCCATCAACGACCGCTTGTCCCCGCGCTGCGGCACGCGCAGCGACACCGCGCTCCCGCGCAGCCCGGAGAGCCAGGTCTGCACGGCGTCGCTGTCCGGCGGCAGGGCTGGTACGAGCACCTCGCGCGGCACGGGCTCGCCCCACGTCCCGGCGCCCGGCTCGGCCGCGGCACTGCCGTACACCTGCTGGAGGAAGTGCTCGACCAGGTCACCGGTGCTGAGGTCCTCCACCTTGTCGACCACCCAGCCGCGCTGGCCCTTGACCCGGCCACCGCGCACGTAGAACACCTGCACCGCCGCCTCGAGCGGGTCCTCGGCGAAGGCGACGACGTCGGCGTCGGTGCCGTCGCCGAGGACCACCGACTGCTTCTCCACGGCACGCTCGAGGGCCTTCATGTCGTCGCGCAACCGGGCCGCGCGCTCGTACTCCTGGTTCGCGGCCGCGACCTGCATGTCCTTCTCGAGCCGACGCAGGTAGGTCGAGGTCTGCCCGGCCATGAAGTCGCAGAAGTCCTCGACGATCTGCCGATGCTGCTCGGCGTCGACCCTGCCCACGCAGGGTGCGGAGCACTTGCCGATGTAACCAAGGAGACAAGGGCGGCCGACCTGACCGGCCCGCTTGAACACCCCGGCGGAGCAGGTGCGCGCCGGGAACACGCGCAGCAGCAGGTCCAGCGTCTCGCGGATCGCCCAGGCATGCGCGTACGGACCGAAGTAGCGCACGCCCTTCTTCTTCGGCCCGCGCATCACCTGCAGCCGCGGAAACTCCTCGTGCAGCGTCACCGCGAGGCTGGGGTAGCTCTTGTCATCGCGGTAACGGACGTTGAACCGCGGGTCGAACTCCTTGATCCAGTTGTACTCGAGCTGAAGGGCCTCGACTTCGGTCGAGACGACCGTCCACTCCACACTGGCCGCGCTGGTGACCATCGTCTGGGTGCGCTGGTGCAGGTTGGAGATGTCCTGGAAGTACGACGAGAGCCGGGATCGCAGGTTCCGGGCCTTGCCGACGTAGATGACCCTCCCGCGTTCGTCGCGGAACCGGTAGACGCCTGGCTGGTCGGGGATGGATCCCGGCGTCGGACGGTACGACGCCGGGTCAGCCACACGGCAAGCCTACGACCGTCGTGTTACCACCGATGACGCCGCTGATGCGACCGCGAGTGGCTCAGTGGTCCGAAACGAGAAGGGCCGGAGCGACCCTTACCAGGAA
>JACCUZ010000110.1 GCA_013698395.1 Sporichthyaceae bacterium | reverse complement strand
CCCTGAAGCAGGCCCGGCGCCAGAGGCCCTGATCCCAGGCGAGAAGAATCAGTCCCGCCGGCCGCTCGGCAACAGGGCGGCTCCCAGCGCCAGCAGCCCGTCGGTGAGCATCAGGACGCCGCGTGAGGTCAGCGCCACCGCGGTCGCCTCCGGTGTGGGCAGAACCGAGGCGAGCAGCACGACAAGAACCGCCTCCCGCACGCCCGCCCCCGCGGGGAGCACCACCAGCAGCGGGCCGAGGGAGAAGGCGATCGCGAACCCCCCGATCGCCACGGGCAACGCCTCCCACGGCTGCGCTCCCAACCCGACGGCGAGCAACCAGGCGTGCCCCCCGTAGACGAACCAGAACGCCACCGCCCACCCGACGCCACGCGCCACATCGCGCCCGGCGAGCGGCTGGTCCGGGGCGGGCCGACGGAGGGCTCGCAGGCCCAGCACCAGCACTCCGTTGAGCACCCGGGGGACCACCAACGCTGCGAGCGCCGGCAGCACCAGCAGCCCGAGCAGCACGCTCCTGCCTTCGGCCCGGAGCAGGGCGGGCAGCGCGGCCAGCCCGAGGAAGACACCCACCAGGGTGGCGAGCCCCAGGGTCAGCAGGAAGGCCAGTCCCATCCGCTGGCGGGGGACGCCCAGCTCCCGGCCCATGCTCATCTGCGCCACCACCGGCCACACCGCGCCCGGCAGGTACTTGCCCAGCTGGCTGACGAAGAACAGCCGGGCGGCCGGCCCCACGGGGATGTCCGAACCCAGGGCCGCGAGGCTCCCGCGCCAGAGCAGGAAGCTCATGAACACCCCGACCAGGGCCAGCGCCAGCGACCCCAGCAGCACCGCAGGTCGCTGGTCGCCCAACCGGTCGGCGATCTCCGACCACCGCCCGGCCAGCGCCCAGCCGAACGCCGCTACCAGCGCCACCACCAGCAGGCCGGAGACCAGACCGCGCCGGCGCGAGCCCCGCCCGGCGGTGACCTCCTCGTCGGCCACGCGCGCCACGTGGACCGGCTAGCCCTCGGAGCGGGACCGGACGATGAGGTCCGCGAGCAGCGCCAGGGCCGCGATGAGCATGCCGGTGATGAAGACCAGCACGGTGTTGACCGAGAACCGCACCGGGTGCACGACCATGTCGTAGACCCCCTTGAGCAGGCCGATGGTGATCAACCACAGCGCGGGGGGCATCAGGACCTTGAGCGGGTTGAAGTACATCACCATCCGCAGCACCTGCAGGATGTAGCGGTAGGCGTCCTTGACGAAGTGGAACTTCGAGGAACCCGAGCGCTTCGCGTAGTCGATCGGCACGTACCTGATGTCGTGCTGGTTGGACAGGAAGGCCAAAGTGATCGTCGTGACGCAGGAAAACCCGGGCGGCAGCAGCCGCAGGTAGGGCAGCGACACCGACCGGCGGAAGGCGCGGAGGCCGGAGTTGAGGTCGGGGATCTGGGAGTTCGAGAGCCGCTCCGCGATCTTGCGGATCACCCACTTGGCCGGAACCCGCAAGACCTTGTGCGTCCCCGACTCGCTCGTGCGTGCGCCTACCACCTGGTCGTACGTCGGGTCGGCCACGAGCATGTCGACCAGCTCGGGGATGCGCTCGTTGGGATAGGTCATGTCCGCGTCGGTCCACACGACGATCTCGCCGCGGGCGGCCTGGGTCCCGATCCGTCGCGCGGTCCCCGACCCACCGTTTCGGCGGAACGGCATCACCCGCATGTGCGGAAAGCGCGGCGCTGCCTCTCGGAGGAGCGCGAGGGTGTCGTCGGTCGACGCGTCGTCGATGGCCAGCAGCTCGTAGGTCAGCCCCGAGCCGTCCATCGCGGCGCAGATCCGCTCGACCTCGGCGATCACATGCTCGTGCTCGTTGAAGCAGGGCAGCACGATCGTCACCAGCGGAGCAGCGTCGGGCTCTCCGCCGCCGACCGGGTCAGCGGCCGGGAGGCGGCTCACAGTGCTCATGACGCCGTTCACCCTACGGGTAGTAACCCACCACGTCCCCGACCAGATGCGTGGCCCCGGCGCCGTTGGTGACCTTCACCCGGTTCCGGGTTCCGATCCGGATGACCACGAGGTTCGCGGTGGCCCGCAAGGCGGGAACGCTGATGTCCGGGAACTCGGGCCGCGCCTTCCCGCTGGGCCAAGCAGTGACGTACGTGGAGCGCGTGGCATCGCGCGCCGTCAGCGTCATCACCACAGCCCGTGCCCCAGCCGGGACAGGTTTGCCATGGCCGGCGACCTTGACGGTGACCACCTCACCGGCGCCGACCCGGCCGGCCCGGACGCCCACGCCGGAGCGGGTGTCGAGGACCCGGGCCGCCGCCCTGGGCTGGAACAGCCGTCCGGCCACCACCCCGGCCGGAGCCCACCATCCGGCGAGGTCGACGACGACGTGGGTCGTCGCCTCTCGAGCCGTGATCTTGAAGACGCCGTTCTCCAGCTTGGCGACCGCCCGGTTCTTGACGGATCGAGCCGGCGAAAAGCTGACGGTGGCACTGTCCCGGAAGCTGCTGACCGACTGCACGGTCAGGGCGCCGGCACCTCTCGGCGCCTGGGCGGTGACGTTGAGCAGCGCGCCGGTCATCGACGACGCGGGGACACCGGACAGCGTCGGCATCGTGACGCGACGCTCCGCGCCGGCGACCAGCGGACCGGCCGGGTCCTGCCTCGAGTCATAGAGCCGCAGGGGCGAGGTGGGACGGAACACCTCACCGCCCTCCAGCGGGTAGTACCCGACCACGTGCACAGCCAGCTCGGTCGTGCCGGCCCGGTTCAGCAGGCTCACCTCGCCGTTGCCGCCCAGCGCGGTCACCGCCAGGGCGGACGCTGCAGCGCCGGCCGGGACGTTCAGCGCGGCGGATCCGGGCCGCCGGTCCCCCGCCGGCCAGGCCGTGACAGCCGTGCTGGCCGTGGCGCACGACGCGGAGATGTTCAGCGCCACGGCGCCGATGCCGGCCTCGGGCAGCCGGCCGGCCCCGGCGACCACCAGGTCGACTCGCTGCCACGCACCCAGCGGGAGGTTCGCTCCGTCGCGGGTGTCGTAGACCTTGATGGGGTCCACCGGCACGAAGCTGGTCCGCCCTGGCGCGGCCGCCGCCCCGACGGGGGGTGGCGTGGTCCGAGCCGCGCTGACGATGACAGTGGTGGTCCAGGTGTAGGTGCTGGCCGAGACGTCGGCCCCGACCAGGCTCACCGTGTAGGCCCCCGGTCTCACCTCAGCCCCGGACTCGTCGCGCAGATCCCAGAACGCCGACACCGGGACCGTGGGAGTCGCAGTGCCGATCAGGGTCCGGACCACCGTGTCCCGGCAGACCTCGCGGACCTCGAGCCGCCACTGCTGGTCGGTGTTCACCCGGGCCGTCGTGGTGATCGCCCCCCCCGTGCCATAGACGGCCGTGGTCGACGACGCGCGCGGGCTGAACATCGTGGTTCCCAGGTAGGAGGCCGTGAGCGCCCGGATCGTGGCCAGCTGGGTGTAGAGGTTCGTCCCGGGGCACGACGTCTTCCCCACCTCGCGGTGACCCGACACGACGCCGGTCGTGACCTGCGTCCCCGCGGCGTAGCGCGATGTCCCGCCTCCCTGCGACGTCAATAAGGTGGTGGCGTTGGGGTCCCGGAAGTGCATGGCGAACTTCCAGGCCATGACGCGCGCGATCGAGTCGACCATGACTGGCGGCGCCGCGACCTTGTCGAAGT
>JACCUZ010000369.1 GCA_013698395.1 Sporichthyaceae bacterium | reverse complement strand
GTCCGACGACGTCGTGGGCTCGTCGCGCTCGTACGGCGCCGAGGCAGCCGAGGCGCTCGGTGTCCCGGCAGAGGTGGTCTTCAAGACCCTCGTCGCGCGGGTCGACGGTCGGCTGACCATGGCCGTCGTCCCCGTCAGCGGCTCCCTGGACCTCAAGGCACTGGCGGCGGCCGTCGGCGGCAAGCGGGCCGTCCTGGCGGAGCCGGCGGACGCCGAACGCGCGACGGGCTCAGTCGTGGGTGGCATCAGCCCGCTGGGCTCGCGCAGCGCGCTTCCGGTGGTAATCGACGACAGCGCGCTGGGCCTGGACCGGATGTGGGTGTCGGCCGGCAAGCGGGGGCTGCAGGTCTCGCTTTCCCCGGCGGACCTGGTGGCCGTCACGGCAGCCCGAACCGCACCGATCCGCCGGCCGGGCTGAAGTCACGGACCTCAGTTGGTGACGAGGCGCAGCCGGAACTCGCCGCTCCCGCCGTCCTGCGTGGACACGGTCATCCCGAAGCCCGCAAGGGGGGCCAGGTTCGGGTCGACCTCTGCGGATCCGTCGAAGGCACCGGTGAGGCTTTGGACCAGCGGCTCCACGTCCAGCCAGAGCGCCATCCTCGCGTCGTCGGCGTCGGGCAGCGCCCTGCGGAACGCCTCGATGTCGCCAAGGGTGCCGCCCGCGGTGAGACGACGCAGCATCGATCCGCTCGACGCCACGACGTAGCCGTCCTCGGTCAGCTCCGCCCGGACGCCGGGTTCCCCCTCCTGCAACAGCCGGGCCATCCGGTCGATGATGGGAGCGGCCCGGTCTGGGTCGGTGGTGGTCAGCACGCCTACCTCGACCCGGCCCTCGGTCAAGCCGTCCGCGTCCAGCGCGGCGAGCAGGTTGCTGCCCAGGACCGCCTCCAGGTCCTCGGGCAGCTTCATCCCCAGAGACTGCTCAGCCTCGGCTTCCGCCTTGTCGAAGTCCGAGCCCGCGGCGTCCATCTGCTTGCGCAGGCTGTCCCACATCGGTGCGACCAGCTGGTCGCCACCGGCGAGACCGAAAGCCGCGATGGTGCTCGCAGGCAGTTCCCCCAGGCCTGTCAGGGTGGCCGTTTCGACGCCGTCGAGGGCTTCGGCGTCGGTGAACCGGCCGGCCACCTCGATGGCGTCCGCACCGTCGAAGCGGGCGACGTACGCCGCTCGGCCCGTCGATCCTGCCGCCGTCGTGACACCCGCGAGACTGCCGACGGCGCCCAGGGACAGCGGGTTCATCAGACCGGCCGCACCACCGGCCGCGGACATGTCGATCCAGGCGCTCGCGAATCCGCCGTCCAGCCCGGACATGTCCGCGGTGAAGTGCTCCGTTCCGGTTAGTGCCTCCTCGCCCGCGGCATCAACCACGCGTTGCGCGATCTCGGGCGTCTCGGCGATCAGCGCATAGTCCCCCGCGACGAGGTAGCCGGCGGACCCGGCGGAGCCGTCGGAGCCGTCGGAAGCCGACTTCGCGAGCAGTTCAAGACCGTCCTGGGCCCGGCCAGCGTCGGTCACCTGCAGCGCGACGACAACGGTCGGTACGGCCGCCTCACCGTCGCCCTGGGAGCTCCCCGACCCGAACCGGGACGCAGGGTAGGCCGCTACCGCGAGCCGCTGGCCCAGCCAGGGCTCCACCTCGGCGGCATAGTCGATGTCGCCCCATCCCGCGTCGTCGGCCACCGCCTCGAAGACGATCTTGCGCAGGTCGTCGCCCGAGAGCTTGTCGGCCAGCGCCGGGAACTGCCGAAGGAAACGGAAGCCGTCCACCTTCTGGTCCACCGACGGGTCGAGGTCGATCTCGGCAAAGGCGAAGGCACCGGCCGGGAGCGCTTCCTCGGGCTGGGTGCCTCCGCCGGAAAGAAGGCGGAAGCCGTAGGTCACGCCGGCGACCAGGGCGAGGACCAGTGCCGCTGCCCCCGCGATGACCAGCCACCCACCGGGGCGCCGCGGCGGCTCCTCGTTGTCGTGCGCCGCCAGGACATCCGTGTATTGGCTGGTGCTCACGGTCCCCCCGGGGCGGTAGCCGCGCCCATCGCGACCCTGTGAGGATATCGGCGCGACGGAGGCCCCCGCTTGAGAACAACGACCCTCCGGATCGTCGGGCGACTCCCGGCCGTGAGCCCTACGCTGCCGATCGTGGTCGTGTGCCAGGCGTGCGGGGCCGAAAACCCGGAGCGGGCCAAGTTCTGCCTCGAGTGCGGCGTGGGCATGCAGGCGGCGGCGCCCGCGGGGCAGGTGCGCAAGACCGTCTCGGTGCTCTTCTGCGACGTCACGGGGTCCACCGCCTTGGGCGAGCGACTCGACGCCGAGGCGATGCGATCGGTGATGAGCCGGTACTTCGCCGCGATGAGCCGGGTCGTGCAGTCCCACGGCGGGACGGTCGAGAAGTTCATCGGGGACGCGGTGATGGCCGTGTTCGGGGTGCCGGTCCTCCACGAGGACGACGCCCTGCGCGCATTGCGGGCCGCGGTCGGGATGCGGGCCGCGCTGGAGGACCTCAACACCGAGCTGGAGCGCGACCACGGGGTGCGCCTCGCGGCGCGGATCGGGGTCAACACCGGTGAGGTCGTGGTCGGCACCGGTGGGGAAGGCGGCAAGGGCACGGTGGCCACCGGGGACGCCGTTAACGTCGCCGCCCGTCTGGAGCAGACCGCCCGGCCTGGGGACATCCTGCTCGGAGAGGCCACCTGGGCCCTGGTGCGCCACCACGCCCGTGCCGAAGCGGTGCCTGCGCTCGCTCTGAAGGGCAAGGGCCAGGACGTGCGCGCCTGGCGGCTGCTCGACGTCGTCTCCGCAGACGAGGCCGTCCGACCGTTGGGGTTGTCCTCGCCGCTCGTCGGCCGCGACCGGGAAGTCGCGCTGCTGGAGCAAGCACTTGAGCGCAGTGCCGCCGACCGGCGTCCGCAGCTGGTGACCGTCCTCGGCGCCGCCGGAGTGGGCAAGTCCCGGCTCGTGGAGGAGGTCTTCGCCCGCCGTGGTCGGGTCGCCACCGTGCTCGCCAGCCGCTGCCTGTCTTACGGCGAGGACATCGTGTTCTGGCCGTTGCAGCAGATGCTGCGGCAGACCGCCGGCCTGACCGCGACGGAGGGCGACGCCGAGGCTCGGGACCGGCTAAGGACGCTGGTCGAAGATGACCCGGATGTCGACAGGGTCCTCGAGCGGCTCGCCCCGCTAGCGGGGTTGCGTGGAACACCCGCCGAGGCCGAGGAGATCCAGTGGGCCGTGCGCCGACTGGTGGAGTCGCTCGGTCGCCGCGGCCCGGTCGCCCTGGTCCTCGACGACGTCCACTGGGCGCAGCCTGCCCTGCTCGACACCATCGAGCACCTGGCCGACTGGACCCGCGACACCCCGCTGCTGATCGTGTGCCTTGCCCGGCCTGAGTTCCTCGACGACCACCCGCAGTGGGGCGGCGGCAAGCTCAACACCACCAGCATGCTTCTGGAGCCCCTCGGCGAGGACAGCGCCGCTGCGCTGCTCGACAGCCTGCTCGGACCGGCGAGACTGCCGAAGGCCGTCCGGACACGCATCCTTGCCGCCGCCAGTGGTGTGCCGCTTTTCGTGGAGCAGATGTTGGCCATGCTCGCAGACGACGGCGTGCTCAGCGGCGAAGGGGGGCCGGGCCCGAGCGTCGACGCTGCTGTCGTCGACGTACCTCCCACCATTGCCGCGCTGCTCGCCGCGCGCCTGGACCGCCTGCCCCCGGCCGAACGCGTTGCCCTTGAAGCAGCATCGGTGGTGGGCACCACCTTCTATCTCGACGCAGTGGTCGAGCTGGTTGGGCAGAGCGCGGGTGACGTCGGCCGGTCGCTCATGGCGCTCACCCGCAAGGAGCTGACCCGGCCGGACCGCTCCGACCTTCCGGGCGAGGAGGGTTTCCGCTTCCTGCACGTCCTGGTCCGCGACGCCGCCTACTCCGCCGTACCGAAGGCCCAACGCGCGGACCTGCACGAGCGCTTCGCTCGCTGGCTGGACAAGCGCGGCGAGTCACTGGGGCTCGATGTCGACCAGTTCGTCGGCTACCACCTCGAGCAAGCGGTCCACCTGCTCCACGACCTCGGACCGCTGTCCGAAGCCGGGCACGAAGCGGCCGCCATCGCGGCGGATCGGCTCGGGGCATCGGGCCGCAGGTTGCTGGTCACCCACGCACCGACCGCAGCGTCACTGCTGCGCCGGTCGGCCGCGCTCATGCCGCCAACCGATCCGGCGCGCATCGACCGGCTGCGGGCAGCCGCCCGGCCCTTCTTCCTCTCGGGTGATCTGGTCGCGTCCCGCGACTGCTACCAGGCCGCGGTCGAGAGTTCCCGGGCGATCGGCGACGAACGGCGAGCCCTGCTCGGCGAACTCGAGCTTGAGGTCGTCGTCGGCCGCATGCGCTCCGACGTCGACCCGGCGAGCCTGCTGGAGCGCGCCGACGATGCGTTGCAGCGCTTCCGTGCGGCCGGCGACAACGAGGGGATCGTGACCGCCGGGCTGGTCAAGCTCGAGGTGCTCAACGAGTACGCCGCCTGGGGAAGCATGGTCGACCTCGCCGACGAGCTGCTCGAGGTCTCGGGTTCGAGCCCGGACGGGCTCGTGCCGGAGCTGGTGCCCCGGATCAGGGCAATGGCCCTCTTCTACGGTCCCACGCCCATGGAGCAGGCACTGCAGTGGCACGCTTCGACTCCGCCGATGGAGAGCCGGTTGGGGCAGATCGGGCGCGCCTACGGGCTCAGCGCGATCCTCGCGCACCTGGATCGCGGCGACGAGGCCCGGGCCGCGGTCGAGCAGGCGGAGTCGCTGCTGGCCGAGCACCACACCGTCATGAACCTTGCCGAGGGGGGCTTCGGCGGCGGTATCTGCTTCCGCGAGCTGGGCGACCTCGCCGCCGCCGAGCGCATCGTCCGTCGCGGGGTCGAGGCGCTGCAGGCCATCGACGAGCGGGGCTACCTGTCGTCGATGGCACCGGACCTCGGCGACATCCGCTTCGAGCTCGGAGACCTGGCCGAGGCTCGGGCGATGGCCGAGCTCGGCCGCGACACCAGTCCGCCGCAGGACGGCTACAGCCAAGCCGGCTGGCGGGCGCTGCTCGCCCGCGTCGAGGCGGCCGAGGGTGACCAGCAGACTGCCACCGGCCTGGCCGACGAGGCCGTGACCTGGATCGAACGCACCGACCAGGCGGTCGACATCGCCAGGTTCCGGGCGGGGCGCGCCGAGGTGCACCAGGCTGCGGGGCGCACCGAGGCGGCACGGGCCGACCTGCTCGTGGCGCTCGAGACCTACGAGCGCAAGGGCAGCCGCACCGGCGCCCGGCGCATCCGCGCCCAGCTGGCGGCGCTGCCGGCCGTCCCGTCGACCTGACCGTGCGCCCGACGAGCCCAAGTCACGGTGAAAGAGCCGATGAACGGCCCGCTGCCGCGGCGGAGCGGCTCACCGCTAGCGTTTCACCGTGATTCGGGTACGGCGCTCAGCCCAGGCAGGCCGGGCCTAGCAGTGCCTTGAGGTCACCCATCAGCGCCGGCGTCGGCGCCACCCGGAGACCGTCGTCGATGCGCAGTACCGTGGTCCGCGACGCCGCCTGCAGCCGCAGGTGCACCTCGGTGGCGCCCGGGTGGGTGGCCAGCACGTCCTTGAGCCGCTCCACGACCGGCGGGGTGCACCGCACCACAGGCAGCGAGATGACGACCGGTCCCCGAGGCCCCTCGGACAGGTCGAGCAGGGTCATCTCCATCGCGACGAGCTTGGGGACGTCGTCGCGCCGGTCCAGCCGGCCCCTGACCACGACGACGGCGTCCTCGGCCAACGTCGTGGCGTGGGCCTGGTAGGTCTGCGGGAAGAACATCACCTCGATGGCACCCTCGAGGTCCTCGACGGTCGCGATCGCCCAGACGTCGCCCTTCCTGGTGACCTTGCGCTGCAGGCCGCTGACCAGGCCGCCGATCGTGACCGACGAGCCGTCCGGGCGCTCCTCTGACCCGGTGAGGTTCGCGATCGTGGTGTCGGTGGCGGCGGCCAGCACTCGCTCCACGCCGAAGAGCGGGTGGTCGGACACGTACAGCCCGAGCATCTCCCGCTCGTACTGCAGCAGGACGCTCTTGTCCCACTCCCCCACCGGGATCGTCGGTGTCCCGGCTAGCGACTCGTCCGGTGCCCCGCCGTCGTCGTCTCCACCGAAGAGGTCGAACTGGCCGTGGGCCTCGTTGCGCTTGGTCGACATGAACGAGTCGATGGCGTCGGCGTGCACGTTCAGCAGCCCCCGCCGCGGGTCGCCCAGCGAGTCGAACGCGCCGGCCTTGATCAGCGACTCGACCGTCTTCTTGTTGCAGGCCACGGGGTCGACCTTGCGCAGGAAGTCGTAGAAGTCCCCGAAGCGCCCCTTCGCGCTGCGGGTCGCGGCGATGGACCCGACGACGTTCGCCCCGACGTTGCGGATCGCCGAGAGACCGAACCGGATGTCGGTGCCGCGGGGGGTGTAGTCGGCGTCGGACTCGTTGACGTCGGGCGGCAGAACCTTGATGCCCATCCGCCGGCACTCGTTGAGGTACAGCGCCGACTTGTCCTTGTCGTCCTTGACGCTGGTGAGCAGAGCCGCCATGTACTCCGCCGGGTAGTTGGCCTTGAGGAACGCGGTCCAGTAGGAGACCAGCCCGTAGCCCGCGGTGTGGGCCTTGTTGAACGCGTAGTCCGAGAACGGGACGAGCACGTCCCACAGCTTCTTGATCGCCGCCTCGGAGTAGCCGCGGGCCCGCATCCCCTCGGAGAACGGGACGTACTCCTTGTCCAGGATCTCCTTCTTCTTCTTGCCCATCGCGCGGCGCAGCAGGTCGGCCTGACCCAGCGTGTAGCCCGCCAGGTGCTGGGCGATCGCCATGACCTGTTCCTGGTAGACGATCAGGCCGTGGGTGTCGCCGAGGATCTCCTCTAGCGGCCTCTCCAGCTCGGGGTGGATCGGTAGGACCGGCTTGCGGCCGTTCTTGCGGTCGGCGTACTCGGTGTGCGCGTTGGCGCCCATCGGGCCGGGCCGGTAGAGCGCCAGCACGGCCGAGATGTCCTCGAAGTTGTCCGGCTTCATCGAGCGCAGCAGTGAGCGCATCGGACCACCGTCGAGCTGGAACACGCCGAGCGTGTCACCACGCGCGAGCAGCTCGTAGGCCTTGCGGTCGTCGAGGCCGAGCGTCTCGAGCTCGACCGTCTCGCCCCGGTTGGCCGCGATGTTGCGCAGGCAGTCGTCCAGGACGGTCAGGTTGCGCAGGCCGAGGAAGTCCATCTTGAGCAGCCCGAGCGTCTCGCACGCGCCCATGTCGAACTGGGTGATGATGGCGCCGTCCTGCTCCCGTCGCAGAATGGGGATGACGTCCATCAACGGCTCGCTGGACATGATGACGCCGGCGGCGTGGACACCCCACTGACGCTTGAGCCCCTCGAGACCGCGGGCGTTGTCGACCACGCGCTTGACGTCGGGATCGGTGTCGTAGAGCGCCCGGAACTCCGCTGCCTCGTTGTAGCGGGGGTGGCCCTTGGTGAAGATGCCGGCCAGCGGCACGTCCTTGCCCATCACCGGGGGCGGCATCGCCTTGGTGATCTTGTCGCCGATGATGAACGGGAAGCCCAGGACCCGGGCGGAGTCCTTGACGGCCTGCTTGGCCTTGATGGTGCCGAAGGTGATGATCTGGCTGACGCGGTCCTCGCCGTACTTCTCGGTCGCGTAGCGGATCATGTCGCCGCGCCGGCGCTCGTCGAAGTCGAGGTCGATGTCGGGCATCGAGATGCGCTCGGGGTTCAGGAAGCGCTCGAACAGCAGCCCGTGGGCGATCGGGTCGAGGTCGGTGATGCCCAGGGCGTACGCCACCAGCGACCCGGCTGCCGACCCGCGACCCGGGCCGACCCGGATGCCGTTGGCCTTGGCGTAGCCGACCAGGTCGGCGGTGACGAGGAAGTAGCCGGGGAAGCCCATCTGGACCATGACCGCGAGCTCGTACTCGGCCTGCTTGCGGTGGCCGTCAGGTACCTGGCCCCCACGGACCTGGAACCGCTTCTGCAGCCCGCGCTCCACCTCCTTGACCAGCCAGGACTCCTCGGTCTCGCCCGGTGGCACCGCGAAGCGCGGCATCAGGTTGGCGCCCTCGGTGAAGGTGACCTCGCAGCGCTCGGCGATGGCCAGGGTGTTGTCGCAGGCATCGGGAACATCGCGCCACAGCTCGCGCATCTCGGCCGGTGTCTTGAGGTAGAAGTCCTCGGCGTCGAACTTGAACCGGGTCGGGTCCGCCAGGGTCCGACCGGACTGCACGCACAGCAGGATGGCGTGGGCCTCGGCGTCCTTGGCCCAGGTGTAGTGCAGGTCGTTGGTCGCGACGAAGGGCATGTCCAGCTCTTTCGCGAGCCGGATCAGGTCGGCCTGGGCGCGGCGCTCGACGTCGAGGCCGTGGTCCATCAGCTCGCAGAAGAAGTTGTCCTTGCCGAAGATGTCCTGGAACTCCGCGGCGCTGCGCCTGGCGTCGGCGTAGCGGCCGAGCCGGATCAGCGTCTGCACCTCACCGGAGGCGCACCCGGTGGTGGCGATGATCCCCTGCGCGTAGGTCTGCAGCAGCTCGCGGTCCATGCGGGGCTTGTAGTACTGCCCCTCGAGGCTGGCCAGGCTGCTCAGGCGGAACAGGTTGTGCATGCCGGCGGTGGTCTCGGCCAGCATCGTCAGGTGCGTGTAGGCGCCGCCGCCGGACACGTCGTCCCCGCCGCCGTCGGCCCAGCGGACGCGGGTCTTGTCGCCGCGGTGGGTGCCCGGCGTCAGGTATGCCTCGATCCCGAGGATGGGCTTGACCCCCGCGGCCCGGGCCTTCTTCCAGAAGTCGTAGGCCCCGAACACGTTGCCGTGGTCGGTCATCGCCAGGGCCGGCATGCCCATCCGGGAGGTCTCGGCGAACAGGTCGTCCAGGCTGGCCGCGCCGTCGAGCATGGAGTACTCGGTGTGCGTGTGCAGGTGCACGAACGAGTCGCTGGATCCCATGCGGGGAGGTGCCTCCGGGCGGTCGGTCAGGGGTGGTTCCGGTGGCCGAGTCTAGGTGCGGGGGCTGACATCGCAGCGGCTTCTCGGCGTACGTCCTGGACGCTCGGCGTGTCGGGGCGGCGCCCTGCCTGCAGAGGTCAGTAGGCGGTGAAGAACTCGGGCACCCGCGAGGGGCGGCCGGGGGTCCAGCTGCCGGCGCCGAGGTCGGTCAGCTCGAGATCGGTTGCCACCCCGGTCTCCGGAAAGGCGCGCAGCCGCTGAAAGGCCAGCAGCACTCGCTCGGTGCGGGCGCCGAACCACCCGGTGACGTAGGTCGGACGCATGTTCATCGCCCGCTGCAGCGCGATGACCGCAGGCCCCGAGTTCCCGCGCTGGAGCGTCGAGCCCAGCACCGACGTGAGGGGGTGCGGCCGCTCAGCCCGCCCGTGCAGCCGGGCGCAGGTGACGTTTCGGTCGCGGTCGCCGTCGACCCACTGTCCGAGCATCACCGGCCCGCCGGAGAAGCTCGGCAGACGGCAGCGGCTGCGCGCCTGGACGTAACCGTCCGGCTCGGCGCCCACCGGGTACCACGTCGGGTAGGCGGACTTGCGCCAGTTACCCACGACCGCGCGCCAGCCGCCTCGGTAGGAGTAGAAGCCCACCCGGTAGCCGCTGTCCTCGTAGCCGCGCACCACCCCGCGGATCACGGCCCGGTTGGCTCGCCGGCTGCCGCTCCACGGGTGCGTCGGGTACGGCTCGACGTCCACCCACACGAGCGGCACGTCCATCGCGACCTCCCGCATCGATGCCACGTTGAACAGCGCCTGCGCGTAGCCGGTGTTCGTCAGCGCCGCCCAGGGCGCGTCGGGGGCCCACGGGCCGCTGCCGCCGTACGCCGTCCGCTCACGTTTCCGCGGAAACGTCGTCATGGCGTACGCCCCGTGCCACCGCTGCTCCTCCCGCACCCAGGCCACCTGGTCCGCCAGGCAAGGGTTGCGGACGAAGCCTGGGCCGTTGGTCAGACCGACGATCGCGAACGCGGCCGAGTCCAACGGCATCGGCAGGCCCTTGGTGCGCCGCGACGGGATCCCCATGCCCTTGGGGCAGTTCGGCCACGAGATGTCCGCACCAGTCAACCGCACCCCGGGCACGGGCGCGGCGGCCCCGCTGGCGGGTGGCGCGGGCAACAACGGCCCGGTCAAGACAGTCGCGAGCGCCAGTACAAGCGCACGCGCCAGGCGGCTCACCGGGAGACCGCCCGCACCTCGCGTGGGAGCGGCCAGGGGTTGGGCCGGCAGCCGCCCAGCCCCTTGGACTGTTGGGCCATGACCGGCGCCAGGCGTCCCTCGCCGCCGCAGGACGCGTGGCCCCGGCCGAGCCAGTGGCCGGTCTCGTGGTTGACCACCATCCGCCGGTAGGTCAGCAGCTCCCCCGGGAAGTACGGTGAGCCGCTCCGCCACCGGTCCTGGTTGATGATCACGTAGCGGCCGACCCGGCAGCTGTAGAAGGCCGAGCAGATCGGGTGGTACGAGGGGACGCTGGCCGCCTGCGCGAGGACAACCGTGAAGTCCCCGCCGCGGCGCACCTCGCGGAACCGGTGGTGCGCGCCTCGCCACCCACGCGGGTCCGCGTAGGTCTCCGCGACCCCGTCGCGGAACCGTTTGAGGTCCGCGGTGACCCGGCCGCGTGTCGCGACGGAGTAGCGGTGCAGGC
>JACCUZ010000073.1 GCA_013698395.1 Sporichthyaceae bacterium | reverse complement strand
GAGCGTGCCCCTGCGATCCGGGAGCGGGCGGCCAGCCGCGATCGTGCGGTGCAACGGCGGGACGATGCAATCCGTCGCGCTCAGCATGTCATGGCCATCGAGCGTGCGCGCCATGAGCGGGCTCTCCTCGCGGGTGGAGAAGCCGCTGGCCGGGGAGTAGGTGGGCGCATCGATATCAATGAGAACTCCCGCCGGACGGCAGCCGCCGACCGGATGGCGACGGCCGAGGGGGCGGCGGAGGCAGCCGGGATCGTTGGGTCGGCCGACCGGGTAGGGGCGGAACCTCCCCTATCGACCCACGTGAGGCAGGCCGCGGCCCACCAAATCGACCTTCGGGGCGCCGAGTCCGGAGTCGCCGTCGGCCAGGTAGCTGGTTTCGGTGCGGCAGCAGTACCGCTCCGGTCCGCTTCCCGTCCCCGGCTCGAGGTCGTCCGCCGCCTCGGGTCCGGACGGCGGGAGACACGCCCTGTCGAGGAGCCGGTCGAGGAGCCGGAGGTTGGTGAGGCACTCGCCGAGTCAGCCCCGGAGCCAGTCGAGGAAACGGCTGAGGAACTGGTCGCTGACGCAGCCGAGGAGCCGGTCGGGCCAGAGGCCGAGGCGGTGGAGGCGGCGGCGGAGGTTGCGGAGCCGGTCGAGCCCGAGTCGGAGGAAGTGGCGGAGGCGGCCGATAAGGCGGTCGAGCGGGAGCCGGTCGCGCCAGGGACAGAGGAGTCGGCCGAGCCGGCAACGGAGGTTCAGGAGCCGGTCGAGCCCGAGTCGACAGAGCCGGCGGCGGCGGCCGATAAGGCGGTCGAGCCGGAACCGGTCGCGCCACAGACAGAGGAACCGGCCGAGCCGGCGGCGGAGGTTGACGAGCCGGTCGATGGGCCAGTCGAGCCGGCTGCCGAGGCCGAGAAGCCGGGAGAGCCAGCGGTTGAGGAGCTGGGGGGCGAGCCCGTACAGCCAGCGTCTGCCGGCGTTCCCGCCCCTGACCGTGCCGTGCGCATCGCCGCCGCCGCTTTCGTACCCATTGCCTTGCTGATCAAGACCGGCCTGGATCCCCGGTGGTGGGCGAACTTGTCACTGGTGCAGGGGCTTGTGCTCGCGCTGGGCATTGGGCTTGCGGTCGTAGGCTTCGATTGGGTGCGCCGGGCGACCCGGCCGCCGCGGGCGCTACGCCGCCGCCACTCCGAGCTGGTCTTGCAGGCAGCCGAACAGGAAGCGGTCCGGATCGAACAGGCACGTGTCCTGCTCGACCGGCTTGACGATCCGGAGGCGGCCCCGGACGCCTGGGAGAGGTTTGAGTCGATGACCTCGCTCTCTGTTCCGCGGAGCACTCGATCGCTCATCGACCCGCAGATGGATCCCGGGGCGTTGGTGCGATACCTCGCCGTACGCCAGCGGGTAACCCCAGCCCGGGAACAAGGCCTGCTCATCGTCGCGGCCGTTCCGTACCTGCTGTGTCTGCTGCCGGCGGCAGCGATGGTGCTGAGCCTTTAGCGCCGTGCCGCCGCTAGGGTCGCCGCTCGTGACCCACGGCTCGACGACACAGTCCCGTGCCCTTGCGGCGGACGTCCTCGCCGAGCTGCTTGAGCACCACCCGGAGACGGCCACGTCGCTGGGGGAGCACCGCTTCGACGACCGCCTCGACGACCGCAGCGACGCCGCGCTGACCGAGGAGGCACGATGGGCCGGCCGTCGCCTCGAGGACCTGACCGCTGTCGACCCCTCTGGCCTCGATGCAGCAGATCGCGTCGACCTGGAGATTCTCGCCAACGCGCTGACATTGCGCCGCTATGAGATCGAGGAGCTGCGGATACATGAGTGGGACCCGCTGGGTGCCAACCCCGGCACGGCGATCTACACCCTGCTTGCCCGCAACTTCGCCCCCCTAGGTGACCGGCTCCGCTCTGCCGCCGCCAGGCTCACCGCGGTGCCACAGGCACTGAAGGCGGCACGCCGCTCCCTCGACGACATGCCCAGAGTTCACGTCGAAACCGCGATCGGACAGTTCAGCGGTACCAGGAGCCTGCTCGTCACCGAGCTGGAGGGGGCCCTCACTGAGGAGCCATCCCTGCGCTCGGAGGTGGAGCAACCCCGCGAGCGCGCTGTCACCGCGATCGAAGAGCACCTGGGCTGGCTGCGTTCGCAACTCGAATCGGCCCAGCGCGACCCCCGGCTCGGGTTCCCCGCGTACGCCAAGAAGCTCTCCCTCACCCTGGACACGTCCTCTGACGCAGACGCCGTGTTGGCCGGCGCAGAGCAGGACCTGGCCCGGGTCGAGCTGCTCATCGCGGAGACGGCGGCCCGCCTCGACCGCGGAAGCGAGGCCGGCCGGGTACGCCGGGTTCTCGACCGGCTGGCGAGGGACGGCGAGGTGGATAACGACACCATCGTCGGGTTGTGCGTAGACGCCATGGCGGAGGCGACCGAGTTCGTGCGCGCACGTGACCTGGTGACGGTGTACGACGACCCGGTCGAGATCATCGTCATGCCGGAGATCCATCGGGGTGTTGCTGTCGCCTACTGCGACCCTCCCGGAGCTCTGGAGACCGCGACCCTGCCGACCTATTTCGCGGTGTCGCCAACCCCGCAGGACTGGAGCCAGGACCGGACCCGCTCGTTCTTCCGTGAGTACAACGCTCACATGCTGCACAACCTCACCGTCCACGAGGCGATGCCCGGCCACGTCTTGCAGCTCGCACACAACAGCCGCTACTCGGCGGAGGTTCCAGTGCGCAAGGCGTTGTGGAGCGGGTCATTCGTGGAGGGGTGGGCGGTCTACGCCGAGGAGCTGATGGCCGATGCGGGCTACCGCGGGGAGGCAAACGCCGCGCTGCGCATGCAGCAGCTGAAGATGCAGCTCCGGATGACCATCAACGCGATCCTCGACGCGCGCGTCCACGCCCATGGGATGACCGAGGACGAGGCCATGCGGCTCATGATGCGCCGCGGCCACCAGGAGGAGGGCGAGGCAGCCGGAAAGTGGCGGCGGGCGCAGCTCACCAGCGCCCAGCTCTCGACCTACTACGTGGGGTACGTCGGGGTGCGCGACCTGGCCGCCGACCTTGCGGCAGCCCGGCCGGGAACCTCCCCACGCGAGCGGCACGACTCGATGCTGGCTCATGGCTCGCCTCCCGCACGTCACCTCCGCACCCTGCTGGGCCTCTGACGGCCTGGCGGCGTTGACCACGTATACGTGGTCGATGCACGCTCCGCCAGGCGTAGACGCCTAGCGCAGCGACTGTTGACCAGGTAAACGTGGTCAACAACGGGGACCGGTACGCGAGGCGGTCGGCCGGGCGGCGGGGAGCCGCCGGTAGCCTGACTGGGTTCAGCATCGGACACAGGACAGCGACCCCACGGACCCAGCCGGCAACACCCACAGAGGAGACGCCGTGGCGAGCATCGACGCCGTCGGAGCCCGCGAGATCCTCGACTCGCGCGGGAACCCCACCGTCGAGGTCGAGGTGGCCCTTGACGACGGCACGATCGCCCGCGCTGCGGTGCCCAGCGGTGCCAGCACCGGAGCCTTCGAGGCCGCCGAGCGCCGCGACGGTGACAGCAAGCGCTACGGCGGCAAGGGCGTCGAGAAGGCAGTCATCGGCGTCCTGGACGAAATCGGGCCGGCGCTCGTCGGACTGGAGGCCAGCGAGCAGCGGCTCGTCGACCAGGCGCTGCTCGATCTCGACGGTACGCCGACCAAGTCACGGCTGGGCGCCAACGCGGTGCTGGGAGTCAGTCTCGCCGTCGCGCGGGCCGCCGCGGAGTCCGCACAGCTGCCGCTCTTCCGCTACGTCGGCGGCCCCAACGCTCACCTGCTGCCCGTGCCGATGATGAACATCCTCAACGGAGGAGCTCACGCCGACACCGGTGTCGACGTGCAGGAGTTCATGATCGCCCCCATCGGAGCAGGCACGT
>JACCUZ010000050.1 GCA_013698395.1 Sporichthyaceae bacterium | reverse complement strand
TCGAAGATGTGCACCCTGTCGTCGGCCTGGCTGACCAACAGCCCCCACCAAGCACCGGCGGCGTACCACAGCTTGCTCTGCGGCTTGTTCTCGCTGGGGCGCTTGACCGCGGTGTCGTACGTCGGGCCTGCGTAGGTGACGGGGACGCCGACGGCTGCGCGGGCGCCGACCGGACCGCTCAACACGAGGGCGGTACCGACCACCAATGCGATCAGCGCGGCGGCCGAACGCCGCTGACTGCGGCTCTCGCGAGCGCGACGGTGGGCGCCCGAGGGTCGGCGATTCATGGTGTGTCTCCGGTTTCCCTCGTGGTGCGGGCGCTGCTTCGGAAGGTGAGCCTGTCGACTGCTTCTCTCACCGGCAGGACGAGGTCAGCCAACTGGAACGGATAAGGGTGGCCCACCTCGTAGGCGGCCCGGCCGGCGAAAACACGAGTGAGAAGTTTCGCCTCAAGCTCTTCCGCCCGCTCGACGACGTCGCTGGACCGGTCGGGGAACGCGAAGCGGAACTGCCGGTAGGAAGCCATGAAGGACGCCCGCTCCTCCTGTAACGAGGCACGCATCCGGTCGGCCACCTCGTCGCCGGTCATCGGCCGCACCACCACGTCCGGGCGTTCATGACTGGTGACGAGGAGGAGGGCATCGAGCCGGGCCCGTGGAGCCGTACCCCCAGCACCGAAGAGCTCGTGTGGAGCGATCTGGCGGAAGGCCTGGCGGCGAAGCACCGGCGCAGCGCGACGCAGCACCGAGGACGCCGCCGGCAAGGCAGGCGCCAGTCGCTCGGCTTGTGCCGCTGCGCCGTCCAGCAGAGTCAACCGGGCGCGCGAGGACCGGCTGAGTCCCGACCAGACATGAGGCAGCTGACGCAGGTGCCAATGCCAGAGGCGGATGGGCTCGGGGAGGCCGACCATCTCCCCGTCAACGGTCAGGTACACCCACTCGTCTCCGACGTACCGTGCCCCGTGCGCGGCGAATGCGAGCAGTGTCTCGGTCTTGCCCCCTTTGGACCAGCCGGTCGCCAGGACCCCCGTCCCGTCCAGCAAGAAGGCCGATGCGTGAAGGGGCAGCACGTCCCTGGTCAACGCCGTCAGGTTGACGATGGCCAGAAGGTGCGGGACCGAGCCTGCTGCCCGCTCGGCGACAATGTCACACCGGCGCACTCCCACGTCCTCGAACGGGATGGCGGTTCGGCTGCTGGCGGCGCGCTGGCCCTTCAACAGGTAGAACGCCCTTCCGTCGTAGCCCGCCTCTGGGAAGCCGACATAGGTCAGCGGTCGGTCCACGGCAATCCGGTCCGTGAAACGCACAGTGATGTCGGCTGCCCCTTGAGCGGGACCGTCGAGAGGACCGAGCTGCCGCCGAAGGATCGCGACATCCGCGTCCTGAGGGTCGACCAGCCGCACTCGGACGATGCCGTGCAGGTCGAAGTCGACGTCGCTCACGGCGCACTCACCGAAGGCGTCTGGGCCGTTCGGCCCGAGCGGAGGGAGAAAGCCCGCGGAGCCCGTGAGAGGAAGCCGCTCCCCCAACCGACGTGCATGGCGAGAAAGGCCAACGGGACGTTGACCCGCTCGGCGGGTCCGTCCAGACCTCGGGCAGTCGTGGCGGATGCCGCCACCAACGCGGTGACGTACGGCAGCAGCATCAACGTGGCCCGCCCGGGTCGCGCGGTGGCGATCAGTCCGGCCACTGCGCCGTAAACGGCGAAGGCTGGCGGCGCCAGGTGGCGCACCTGAAGGGAAGCGGGGTGCAGGACCGCGACGTCGGCCTTGCCTCGGCCGTAGCGGTAGTACTGCCGGAACAGATCGCGCACGGACTGGCGTGACTCCCACGTGATGGCGAGGTCGGGATCGAAGAGCAGTCGCTCTCCCGCCTTCCTGAGCCGGTAGTCGAACTCGAAGTCCTCGTTGGCGCTCAGACGCTCGTCCCAGCCTCCGACGCGTCGGGCCAAGTCCACCGGATAGGCCCCAAAGGGGATGTGGTCGACCTCCGTCTCCGCTGTGCCGTGGTGGTACAACGAGTTGCCGACACCGAACTTGCTGCCCATGGCGGCAGCGATGGCACGGCCGGCGGGTGTCCGGCCGACACCGTCCTTGCGACCCCCCACGCCGCCCCAGCATCCCTCGCTGAGCCGCGCGACCGCGAGCCGGACGTAGTCGGCAGGCACGGTCGAGTGCGCGTCCACCCGCACCAGCCACCTGCCGCGAGCAGCAGCGAGCCCGGCGTTCAAGGACGCGGGGATACTCCGCCTCTCCACAGTGATCATTTCGAGCCGGGGATCCCTGGCCGCCAACGCCTCGACGATGAGGCGCGTGGCATCGGTGGACACGCCATCGACGACGACGACCTGGAGGTTGCGATAGTCCTGGGCGAGGATCGACTCGAGGCAGGCTCCGATCGTCCGCTCTTCGTTGCGCGCGGGCACGAGCACCGTGACGAGCTCGTCCTCGTCGAGCGATTTTCCCCTTGCCGTGGTCTTCGCCGTGGTCCGCTCCGTCATGCCCCGCCGGCCTTGGCCACCTGGGACACCGTACGGAGGATGATCTTAATGTCGAGCCACAGCGACCAGTTCTCGATGTAGTAGTTGTCGAAGCGGGCGCGGTCCTCGATAGACGTGTCACCGCGCAAGCCATGGATCTGAGCCCAACCCGTGAGACCGGCTGGTACGCGGTGCCGGGACAGGTACCGCGGGAACAGGTCGGTGAACTGGCCGACGAAGTACGGTCGCTCCGGGCGCGGCCCCACGATGCTCATGTCACCGCGCAGGATGTTGAGCAGTTGCGGCAGTTCGTCGAGCGACGTGCTTCGCAGGAAGCGCCCGACGGCGGTGAGCCTGGCATCCGTCGCAATGTTCCAGTGGGAGGCGCCTTCCATCTCGTCGACCGGGGTGAGCGACCGGAACTTGAGCAGGTCGAACTCCCGACCGTCGAGACCGACCCGTCGCTGCCGGAACAGCACCGGGCCGATCCGCCAGCGGACAGCGGCAGCACAGGCGAGCAGGACCGGAGCCAGGGCGACGATCGCCATGGCCGAGGCGACGACGTCGAAGGCCCGCTTCATCCGCCAGGTCTGCGACCGGAATGGCGCTCTCGGCAGGCGGACGAGCGGCAGTGACCAGATGTGGTCGAGCTGGCCCTCACCGGCACCGAGCTCGTAGAGGCGTGGCACGTAGAAGATTTCGCAGTCGAACCGGTCGCAGGTCCGCAGGATGTCAACGAATGCCGACTCCCGCTCGCTGCTGAAGGCGACCACGACATTGCGGATGCCGTAGCGACGCAGCACGACCGCAAGCTCGTCCGAGTTACCCAGGACCGGCAGGGAACGCTGACCCGGTCCGAGCAGCGGGTTGCCGTCGAGGAACCCGACCGGCCGAAGGCCGTACTCCGGGTGCTCGCACAGGACGTCGGCTACCCAGCCGCCGACCTGTCCGGCGCCGACGATCAGCGTGGGGTGAACCACCAGGCCGGCCCGTCGCCAACGGCGCACCATGCTGTAGGCAGCAGCACGGCTCAGGATGACCAGCACGCAGTAGAGCGCGGCGACGTGCAGGATTCGCGCACCGACCTCCTCGCCAGCGAGCAGCCGCAGGGAGGTGACCACGGCGCCCGCCGCGAGAGCGCGCCCGGCGAGCGACGGCAACTCGTCGAGGACCGACATGTTGAGCTTGGGGGCGTACAACCCGCCGACCGCATTGAGCAGGACGATGCCGACGAGCAACGCGACGAAACCGACGCCGAAGGCTCCGATGAAAGCGTTGGCCGCCGCCCAGGCGGCGACATCGATGGCAAGCAGAAGATGGAGGAGGCCGAGCCCTCGAAGGTCAACTGCCGACCGTGTCGCCCGTTCGGACCTCCGTCCGATGTCGAGGACCTTCGCGGTTGAGGCCGCGGGCTGCTCCCCGGAGGGCGTGAGATCCCGGACGTCCTGAGCCGTCATGACGCGGTCCCCGGCACCCGGTCGAAGGTGCTTACCTGCTGAGTGTTCATGTCCTGTTGACCCCCCGTTGGCAATTCAACTGGCTTGTGGTCAGGGCGACAAGCCTGGGAGGCGATCAGTCAGGACTCATGGCCGAACGGATGATCCCGCCACGGCAATCGGGTGACTGGTCAGTCACCCTCGGTACGCGGTCCAGGCACCGTCGGTGACAACTCGCGCCGGCGGCGACCGGGACGCGGCTCCCCCGACTCTGAGGTGACCACTGCTGGGGAGGTTCGCCTGGCATGCCTCCCGCCAGGCGCAGGCATGAGCGGAATGGCCATGGCCGCGCCGTAGACCTGGCGCCGCGTTTGTTCCATCCGCCGACGGCGCACGGCGCGTGACATGGCGTAGCCCCCGCCGACCAGGACGGCGGCCAAGATCACGATCAGCGCCATGGCTCCCGGCCCGCTCAGTGGGTCGACACCACGCCCGTTTTCGGCCGTTATCCGGACGCGAGCCGCGTCGGACGCCGCCGACTGCTGACCCGCGCTGCTGACCGCGCGGACCCTATATTCGTGCGAGCCGAGACTCCCCGGGCGATCGATGAAAGTCGTGGCAGCCGTCGTCCCGATGCGGGCACCGGCGCGCTCCACGACATATCGCCGGCTAGACACTGAACCTGCGGGTGTCCACTCGCTGTCACCGGGGTCAGACCACGAGACCCGGACCACTCCGTCTCTCTGCGCAGTGGCAACGACGGAGGCGGGGACCGGAACGGTGCGCGCCGCCGGCCGACAGGCCGTGCCTACGTTCTTCTCCGAACCGTCGAGGGCCAGCTCCGCGTGCCAGTACTGGTTGCGTCTGGTGTCGCTGGCGAGAACGACGACCCCACACACCGGGTCCACGGTCTGCGAAGGGACCGTGGGATCGGTCAACGATGCCGTCGGACTGCTCATCAGAACCGTCCCGGGGCCGGGGGCGAAGGCGAGGTCCCGGCTGAGCGCCGACTTCATGACGATGCCGCCCGCCCGTCGCGCTACGACGTACACGGTGCCGCTCACATCGGCAGCGATCACCGGGCGGGTCCAGTTGTCATCGACGGTCGCTACCGCGTGCTCGGACCACGTGCCCTCGTCAGAACGGCGCAAGACCAGGACGAGCGGGCTGTCCCCCGGCTCACCACGGTCACCTAGAGATGTCTTGACGGCGATGAGGACGGTGTCGACCCCGCCCTCCCTCACCACGTGGGCGTTGACGTGGTCGTCCACGAGACCGCGTCCAGCCAGCGCCACCTCGGTCACCCACTCCTTGTCGGGCCTTACGTCGCGGTGGACGGCGAAGCTGAGCCTGTCCCGTCGCTGGTCCGACCAGACCACACCGATC
>JACCUZ010000366.1 GCA_013698395.1 Sporichthyaceae bacterium | reverse complement strand
TGCCCTTGGTGACCACCTTGGTCGTGCCCACGAACAGGTTGTTGCTCGAGCGTCGCACGGTGTCGAAGGGGATGGCCTTCTCCTGGACCACCCGCTTTCCGTCGACGCGGGTCACTCCGACTACCTGCTCGGGATCGGGCAAAGCCGACAGGTCCGTATCGATGCGGTCCTGCTTGCGCAGCCGGACTCCGGTCTCGGCTAGGGCGGTGCGCAATGTCGGAGCCGTCGTGGTCACCTCGTGGCGCTTGCCGTCAGCGAGGAACGTCACGTGCCGCGGCAGCCGCACGTCGAGCTCGAGCCCACCCCGGCTGATCCGCTTGCTACGCGACGCGGAGACATAGGCGCCCTCGGCGCGCACGCCGAGGACTAGCAACGCCTCGGAGACGCTTCGCGCAGTGGTCCAGACGGTGCGCGTCTCGCCGTCGACGGTGAGCAGGACCGGCCGGCCGAACCGAACGACCACGGTCTCGCCGTCCCGCAGCCCGGCGTCAGGCATGGGGGTGACCAAGTCGTGCTCGAGGTCGACCGGGATGCCCTCGCTCGCGAGCACGTCGCCGACTGTGCCGGCGAAGGTGCGCACGTCTCGCGTCCGACCGTCAACGGCGATGGTGACGGTCTTGTCGGAGGTGACGAAGGCAGTGGTCCCGATGACGAGGCCGAGCACGACGGCGGCCCGCAGAAGCAGGGCCGGCAGGTTGCGACGCAGCGGGCGTCGGTGCCCCGCCGTGTGCTGGCCTGCGCCCATGGGTCCGGGACGCTAGCCCTCCTCGCCGCCGCACTCCAACTTGATCATGCAGGCGCCGGTGCCCGTCACCAGCTTCCGAAGGCGGCGTCGCTGTTGGCGTCGATGGCTGCGCACAACGTCTCCAGGTCGGTCGCGAGGACATCGGCCATGGCGCGCACCGTGATCGGCATGAGATAGGACGCGTTCGGCCGCCCCCGGTAGGGAGTCGGGGTCAGGTAGGGCGCGTCGGTCTCGACAAGCACCCGGTCCAGCGGAGCGACCGCAAGTGCACCGCGCAGAGGGGTGGCGTTCTTGAACGTCACGGTCCCGGCGAAGGACAGCCACCAGCCCTGACGTACGCACTGCCGGGCCATCTCCCGGTCACCGGAGAAACAGTGGAGCACCACTCGGTCCGGCGGCCCCTCCTCGGCCAGCACCCGCAGTACATCGGCGTGGGCGTCACGGTCATGGACCACCAACGCCTTGCCGTGGCGCTTGGCCATCTCGATGTGGGCGCGGAAGGACGCCTCCTGCGCGCCGCGGCCCTCGGGACGGGTGCGGAAGTGGTCGAGCCCCGTCTCGCCGACAGCCCGTACAGCGGGCAGCTCGGCTAGCCGGTCGATCTCCGCGAGGGCGTCATCGAGATCGTCGACTGCTGCGAGCCGCGGCGCCTCGTTCGGGTGCAACGCGACCCCGGCCACGACTGGGCCATGCCGCGTCGCTGTCTCGGCCGCCCACCGTGCCCCGGTCAGGTCGCAGCCGATCTGCACGATCCGCGGCACGCCCACAGCGGCCGACGCGGTCAGCGCCTCCTCCACCGAGAGCCAGTCCTCGGGCGGGTCGGCGATGTCGAGGTGGCAGTGGCTGTCGGCCACAGGCACTGGCAACGGCTCCGGGGCCGGCGGCCGGCCCCGCGCCCCGGGCGCCGGCCCGCTGCGTACCCGGGTAGGCCCCTCGGTCACGCCGTCTCGGTCTCCTCGATCCGGGGGAAGAGCGGTGCGCTCTTGGTGACCGACGCCCCGGCGGGCAGCCGACCCCAGACCGCGGCATCCTGCACCCGCTGCTCGCCGAGCGGACCGAGGGCCGCCGCTGCCCCGAGCGCCGACCACAGCGTGCCGCACGCTTTGGGCATGACCGGGTTGAGCAGCACGGCGACGACCCGCAACGCCTCGGCGGTGGCGTAGAGGATGCGGTCGAGCTCGGCTGCCCGGGCCTCGTCCTTGGCGACCTGCCATGGCGCGGTGTCGGTCACGTAGTTGTTCACCACCCGGACCAGGTCCATCGCCGCCAGGATCGCTCCCTGCAGATCGATGCGGTCGACAGCCTCCTCGGCGGTCGCAACCGCACGCTCTGCTGCCTCGGCGAGCACGGGCTCGTCGACCGGGGCCGGAAGCACGCCGCCTCGATAGCGCTGCACCATCGACGTCAGCCGCGACGCCAGGTTGCCGAGCTGGTCGGCGAGCTCCGACTTGTACCTCGCCGCCATGTCCTCCCACGAGAACGACCCGTCCTGGCCGAACGGGATCGCGCGCAGGAAGTAGTACCGGAACGCGTCCGACCCGAACACGTCGATGATCTCGCGCGGGTGTATCCCGGTGAGCTTGGTCTTGCTCATCTTCTCGCCACCCACGAGCAGCCACCCGTTCGCGAACACCTGCCGCGGCGGCTCGAGGCCGGCGGCCATGAGCATCGCCGGCCAGATCACGGCATGGAAGCGCAGGATGTCCTTGCCGACCAGGTGCACATCAGCGGGCCATAACCGCTTGAACCGATCGGGGTCGGTGCCGTATCCGGCGGCGGTCGCATAGTTGAGCAGTGCGTCGATCCACACGTACAGCACGTGCGCGTCGTCCCACGGGACAGGGATGCCCCAGTCGAACGTCGACCGCGTGATGGACAGGTCCTGCAGCCCCTGGGTGACGAAGGACACCACCTCGTTGCGGGCGCTGTCCGGCTGCACGAAGGTCGGGTTCGCCTCGTAGAAGGCGAGCAGCCGGTCGGCGTACGCCGAGAGCCGGAAGAAGTAGTTCTTCTCGGACAGCATCTCCACGGGACGGTGGTGGATCGGGCACAGCTTTGTGTCCGCGTCCCCGTCGAGGAGCTCGGCCGGGAGC
>JACCUZ010000032.1 GCA_013698395.1 Sporichthyaceae bacterium | reverse complement strand
GGACTGGGCTTTCAACCACCCGTTCGCGTCGAGCTTGGTGTCGAACGTGTGCGGTGCGGCGTGGTCGCGGAACGCAGCCTGCCACCGCCCGGACGGCAGCTGCCTCATCGTTCCGGTGCCCCGTGTGCGTCGTTTCGCCATCAGTGTCGCCCCTCAGTTAGTCGCATGCCCGTGCGGGTAACGTAGCCCCGTGCGTCTACCCGTGTCCATCCGTGTCCGCTCCGGAAGAGGTATAACCGCAGGTCAGAGCACGTTTCCGCTGGTCAGCGAATGAGCGCGGAACTGGTGGGTGACAAGTCCCTCGGACTCCGGAGGTCGGGACCAGGTGTTCCAGATCGACCTGCGCTCGGACGATCTCGTCAGGTCGATCGGCGTCGGTCCGCTGCCGCTGTTCATCACGTTCGGCTACGGATCGGCTTGGGTGTCCTGCTACCGCGGCGGACACGTCTCGGTCATTCGACCGGGCTCGGAACGTCCCGAACGTGTCCCCGTCGCCGCCGGCCCGCTCGGGCTCGCGGTCGGCGCGGGTGCGGTGTGGGTCGTGTCGTACTGGACTCAGGAGCTCTCGCGCATCGACCCGGACACCCGCCGAGTGGTCGCTCGCATCTCGGTGGGTGGAGGTCCCCTGTCGGTGGCGGTCGGTGCCGGCGCCGTCTGGGTGACCAACAGGGGCGATCACAGCGTCACGCGCATCGATCCGTCGACAAACAAGGCCGTGAAGACGATCAAGCTGGACTCCTCCCCGCAGGGCATCGCAGTATCCGGCGGCCGGGTCTGGGTCACGACCCAGACCTGACGCCGTGGCCCAGAGGCGCCGCGATGATCAAGGCTGGGCGCCGATCCTGCGGCGTAGACTCCGGTGGTGGCCACGACCGCTCCACCTCCAGTCGAGCGGGTGGCGCCGCAGCCCCCTTGGGCGGCCGGCCTCTCCGACGTGACCGCGTCCGATGCCTCCTTGCGGCGGTTCCTGCACGGCCTTCCGGGCGTGGACCAGGTCGGCGCAGAGGCCCGGGCCACGATGCTGGCGACCCGCTCGATCAAGACGGTGGCCAAGGCGTGGGCAATCGACCTGGCAATCACGATGATCGACCTCACCACTCTCGAGGGGCAGGACACCCCGGGCAAGGTCCGCGCCCTGTGCGCGAAGGCCATGCGCCCTGACCCGTCGGACCCGACGGTTCCGCGGGTCGCCGCGGTCTGCGTCTACCCCGACATGGTGCCCATGGCGGTGCAGACCCTGAGCGGCAGCGGTGTACGGGTGGCCAGCGTGGCGACTGCCTTCCCGAGCGGCCGAGCCAGCCTGGCCGTCAAGCTGGCCGACACCCGCGACGCGGTTACGGCCGGAGCCGACGAGATCGACATGGTCATCGACCGGGGGGCATTCCTGTCCGGGCGGTACATGCAGGTCCACGAGGAGATCGTCGCCGTGCGGGAGGCGTGCGGCAACGCCCACCTGAAGGTGATCCTCGAGACCGGCGAGCTCGTCACCTACGACAACGCCCGCCGCGCGTCATGGTTGGCCATGCTTGCCGGCGGCGACTTCATCAAGACCTCGACGGGGAAGATCTCACCCGCTGCGACCCTGCCAGTGACGTTGGTCATGCTCGAAGCTGTCCGGGACTTCCGCGACACCACCGGGCGCCAGGTCGGGGTCAAGCCGGCGGGCGGGATCCGCACCGCCAAGGACGCCATCAAGCATCTGGTCCTGGTCAACGAGACGGCGGGGGACGACTGGCTGGACCCCGACTGGTTCCGCATCGGCGCCTCTAGCCTGCTCAACGACCTGCTCATGCAGCGGACCAAGATGGCAACCGGCCGCTACAGCGGACCCGACTACTTCACCCTGGACTGATGGCCATGGCAGGCAAGAAGTTCGACTACGCCCCGGCGCCCGAGTCCCGCGGCATCGTGGACCTGCAGCCGGCGTACGGCCTGTTCATCGGCGGCGAGTTCGTCGACCCCCTCGACGGGCGGGCGTTCAAGACGGTCAGCCCCGCTACCGAGGAGGTGCTGGCCGAGATCAGCGAGGCTGGCCCGCGCGACGTCGACCGCGCAGTGGTGGCGGCTCGTAGGGCGTACGAACGGGTTTGGTCCAAGCTGCCCGCCCGGGAGCGGGGCAAGTACCTCTTCCGCATCGCGCGCATCCTGCAGGAGCGGGCCCGCGAGCTCGCGGTGCTCGAGTCCCTCGACAACGGCAAGCCGATCCGCGAGTCGCGCGACGTGGACATCCCCCTCGTCGCTGCCTGGTTCTTCCACTACGCGGGGTGGGCCGACAAGCTCGAATACGCTGGGGTGTCAACGGCATCGTCCGGGCCGCCGAAGCCTTTGGGGGTGGCCGGGCAGATCATCCCGTGGAACTTCCCGCTGCTCATGCTCGCCTGGAAGATCGCGCCGGCGCTGGCGTGCGGCAACACCGTGGTGCTCAAGCCGGCGGAGACGACCTCGCTGACCGCCCTGCTGTTCGCCGAGATCTGCCAGCAGGCGGACCTGCCGCCCGGAGTCGTGAACATCGTGACCGGCGCCGGCGAGACGGGGAGCGCCCTCGTCGAGCACCCCGGCGTGGACAAGATCGCGTTCACCGGCTCGACCGAGGTCGGCAAGATGATCGCGCGGTCGACCGCCGGCACCGGGAAGAAGGTCACCCTCGAGCTCGGCGGCAAGGCTGCCAACATCGTCTTCGACGACGCCCCGGTCGACCAGGCGGTGGAAGGCATCGTCAACGGCATCTTCTTCAACCAGGGCCACGTGTGCTGCGCCGGGTCGCGACTGCTGGTCCAGGAGAGTGCGTACGACGAGGTGCTGACCTCACTCAAGCGCCGCCTCGGCACGCTTCGGCTGGGTGACCCGCTGGACAAGAACACCGACATCGGTGCGATCAACTCCCCCGAGCAGCTGGGGCGCATCCGCGAGCTCTCCGACGTCGGGGAGTCCGAAGGTGCGGCCCGCTGGTCGCCACCGTGCGAGCTGCCGGACAAGGGTTTCTGGTTCCCGCCGACGATCTTCACCGGCGTCAGCCAGGCCCACCGCATCGCCCGCGAGGAGATCTTCGGCCCGGTGCTCTCGGTGCTGACGTTCCGGACGCCGGCCGAGGCGGTGGAGAAGGCGAACAACACCCCGTACGGCCTCTCCGCCGGAGTCTGGACCGACAAAGGGTCGCGCATCCTGTGGATGGCGGGCCAGCTGCGGGCCGGCGTGGTCTGGGCCAACACGTTCAACCGCTTCGACCCGGCGTCGCCGTTCGGTGGCTACAAGGAGTCCGGCTTCGGTCGCGAGGGTGGCCGCCACGGGCTGGAGGCCTACCTCGATGTCTGAGCGGATAGACGTACGCAAGACCTACAAGCTCTACATCGGCGGGAAGTTCCCCAGGTCGGAGAGCGGCCGGTCCTACGAGGTCACCGACGCGAAGGGTCGCTTTCTGGCCAACGCGGCGCTGGCCTCGCGCAAGGACGCTCGCGACGCGGCGGTCGCCGCCCGGGCCGCCTTTCCCGGCTGGTCCTCCGCCACCGCCTACAACCGAGGGCAGGTGCTCTACCGGGTGGCCGAGCTCCTCGAAGGCCGTCGTACGCAGTTCGTGAGCGAGGTTGCCGCCGGTGAGGGCCTCACCGCCCGCAAGGCGGAGGCGCTGGTCGACGCCTCGATCGACCGGTGGGTCTGGTACGCGGGCTGGTCGGACAAGGTCATGCAGGTGCACGGGTCGGCCAACCCGGTCGCGGGGCCGTACTTCGACTTCTCCGTCCCGGAGCCCACAGGTGTCGTCGCGGTGCTGGCTCCCCAGAACTCCTCCCTGCTGGGACTCGTCAGCGTGGTCGCCTCGGCCATCGTCACCGGCAACACGGTGGTGGTGGTCGCCAGTGAGCGGTCACCACTGCCAGCGGTCACGCTCTCGGAGGTGCTCGCCACGTCCGACGTCCCGGGCGGGGTCGTCAACATCCTCACCGGCCGGGCAGCCGAGGTCGCGCCCTGGCTCGCCGCGCACATGGACGTCAACGCGATCGACCTCGCCGGCGCCCCGGTCGACAGCGTCACCGACCTTCAGGTCGCCGCCGCGGACAACCTCAAGCGGGTCCTGCTGCCGCGCCTGGACGACTGGACGGCCACCCCCGGCACCGAGCGGATGTTCGCGATGCTCGAGACCAAGACCGTCTGGCACCCGATCGGGGTCTGAGTGCGGTCGCCTCGGCGGCGCTGACCAAGGGCCGCCCGGTCACTGCCGTGACCAGTCGCTGCTGAGCTCGTCGCAGACCTCGACGGCGAGTCCGACGAACCGCCGGACGGTCGGCGGTAGCTGGCGGTCGACGTGCCAGATGACGGCGAGGTGACGCGCCGGCAGGCCCGACACGACCGGGATGACGGCGACCTCCGGGTCGTCCTCGTCCACGGTCAGGCGCGGCATGAGGGCGTAGCCCAGGCCGGCCGCGACGAAACCCTGGATGGTCGGATTGTCGTTGGAGCGGAACACGAAGCCGGGCTCGGTGCCGGTACGGCGCAGGTGGTTGAGCAGCTCGGTGTCGATGTCGGGGTCGCTGAAGCCGATCAGCGGCAGCCGGGCGACGTGTCGCAGGGAGACCGACTGATTGCCCGCCTCCGGCGCGTCGGCGGGGGCCAGGAGTACGAACGGGTCGTCGAGCACCCGTCGTACGGCGAACGGTCCGTCGGGCACCGGCAGCGGCGCGAAGGACAGGTCGAACAGACCCGACTCCACGGCACGTGCGAGGTCGGCGTGGTCCTGAGTCTCCATCGGCACCAGCTCGATGTCCGGCCACTCCGCCCGGAACCGGCGCAGCAGCCGGGGCAGCACCTTGGTGCCCACGCTCTGCATCGTGCCGACCCGCAGCGACCCGCGCTCCCCGGCTCGGATGGCGGCGATGTCGGCCTGGGCGGCGTTGAGGCGGGACACCACCGCCCGCGCGTGCACGACCAGGGCCTGGCCGACCGTGGTCAGGCGCACCCGGCGGGGGCCGCCGCGGCGCTCGAACAGCGGCGCCCCCACCGCGCGCTCCAGGCTGGCCACCTGCTGGCTGACCGCTGACTGGGTGTAGCCCAGCGCGAGCGCGGCGGCGCTGAACGTGCCCGTGTCGACGACGGACACCAGGGCCACCAGCTGGCGCGTGTCCCAGGATGGGACATTAGACGAGCTGATTGTCTCTCCCCACAAGTGCGATTGTACTTATCATCTGTCCGGCCGAGGATAGACCCATGTTCCTCACCGACTGCCCCACCTGCGGCCTGCGCGAGCTGCGCGGCCCCCGCGCCATCGAGCTCCTGGTCAACACCGGCCACGGTGTCGACGCCGTGTACCGCTGCACCCGCTGCGCGACCAACAGCGTCCTGGGCACCTCGCTGCCGGCTCCGGCGGCCGCTGCCAGCGTCGCCGCTTGACATCGGCGAGCGGTCCTGACGCTCCTGGTCCGCGCTGACTGAGCTGCTCGGGTCGTTGATCGAGAGGGCGTGAGGCCGTCAAGGCAGCATGGCGTAGCCGGGCTTGATGACCTCGTTGATCAGCGCGAGGCGCTCGTCGAAGGGGATGAACGCCGACTTCATCGCGTTGACCGTGAACCACTGGAAGTCCGCCAACCCGTAACCGAAGGCGTCGGCGAGTTGGTCGAACTCCCGAGTCATCGACGTGCCGCTCATCAACCGGTTGTCGGTGTTGACGGTGACGCGGAAGTGCAGCCGACGCAACAGCCCGATCGGATGCTCCGCGATCGACTTCGCCGCCCCCGTCATGACGTTGGACGTCGGGCACATCTCCAGCGGGATGCGCTTGTCACGGACATACGCGGCAAGCCGGCCGAGCCGCACGGCGTCCGGGGCATCCGAGTCGGCACCGTCGATGTCGTCGATGATCCGCACGCCATGACCCAGCCGGTCGGCACCGCACCACTGCAGGGCCTGCCAGATCGAAGGGAGGCCGAAGCCTTCGCCCGCGTGGATGGTGAAGTGGGCGTTCTCCCGCTGGAGATACTCGAAAGCGTCGAGGTGCCGGGTTGGGGGGTGCCCCGCCTCCGCGCCGGCGATGTCGAACCCGACCACGCCTTCGTCCCGGTAGCGGACCGCCAACTCGGCGATCTCCATCGACCGGGCCGCGTGGCGCATGGCGGTCAGCAGGGCGCCGACCCGGATCGACCGGCCGGCCTCGCGGGCGCGCCGCTCACCCTCACGGAACCCCTCGTTCACCGCCCGCACCGCGTCCTCGAGCGACAGGTCGCCCTGGACATGCAGCTCCGGGGCGTAGCGGACCTCGGCATAGACGACCCCGTCGTCGGCCAGGTCCTGCGCGCACTCGGCGGCCACCCGGACCAGCGCCTCACGGGTCTGCATCACCCCAACGGTGTGCGCGAAGGTCTCGAGGTAGTCCTCGAGCGACCCCGAGCTCGCGGCGTCGACGAACCAGCGGCCGAGTTCGGCGACGTCGGTGGTGGGCAGGTCGCGATAGTCGTTCTCGGGAGCCAGGTCGACAACAGTGGCAGGGCGCAATCCGCCGTCGAGGTGGTCGTGCAGGAGCACCTTGGGGGCCATCCGCAGCACATCGGTGGTCAAAGACTTGGTCACGAGCGCACGTTACCGTCTGCCAGACTCTCAACTTCTGGGCGACTGAGCACGACAAGGAAGGCATGGCAGTGGCTGCACGCGAGGACGTCCGGATGATCCGGCCGGCGGCCATCCTCGACGAACGCGCAGGGGCGCAGGTCCTTCAACAGCTGCGTCGCCTCGATGTGTCCGCCGGTGGTGTCTGGAACGCCACGTCCTCCCTGTGGCAGCGCTACGACGCCCCGTGGGACGGCGCCGGAGGCACCCGTGGCCAGGCCCAGTTGATCGGCTCGGTCGCCGTGATGTACGACAGCCCGCACCGGCACGAGATCACTATCTACAAGGTCACCGTGACCGAGCGCGGGCTCGGCCAGGGGTGGACCGTCGAGAGCCTCTGCGATGACGCCCTGATCTGGGCGGGCCTGACCATGGCGAACTGCCCTCGCGCCGAGCTAGGCACGCCGCCGGCGGCCGACCCGTTCCGTGCCTCGGACCGCCGCGCCTGACGCTCAGGACTCGTCGCGGTGAGCCAGGTCCGGGTCGAAGGCCGGCAGGCAGACGGCGACATACTCCGCGCCCTCCGCGCCCGCCCGGTAGCGCACCCGTTCACCAGCTCGGGTCACCACCGCCTGACCGGCCGGCACGGAGAGCTCGCCGTCGTCGTGCTCGACGACCACCGTCCCTGCCAGGACCAGCGTCACCTCGTCAAAATCCGGCGTCTGGGCCGGCTCGTCCCACCCCGCCGGTGCCGTCATGTGAGCGACGGACACCGCGCTGCTGCCGGATCTCACCCGCCCGACGTACTCGTCGATGACCTTGCCGCCTGGCACGGGGATCCGGGTCGGGCTCTCGATCAGCTGTGGCACGCGGGACGCTCCTTCGGGTCTATTCGGCGATGCGGTCGAGCACCAGGTCGGGCAGGTCGGGACGGGAGCCGGCGGGTGCGATCGTCACCGCGGTCGCGAGGACGTCCGCGGCCCGGCCGAACCGATCAGGCTCGTCGGTGTGCAGGGTGAAGAGCGGCTCGCCCCCGCGTACCTCTGCGCCAGGCTTGGCGTGCATCTCCACCCCGGCGCCTGCCTGGACCGGGTCCTCCTTTCGGGCCCGACCGGCCCCGAGGCGCCACGCTGCCACCCCTACCGCGTAGGCGTCGAGCCCCACCAGGACGCCATCGGCCGGCGCCGGGACGACGTGGGTCTCGCGCGCCGTGGGCAGGGCAGCGTCCGGGTCACCGCCCTGAGCCCGGATCATCCGTGCCCACACGTCCATCGCCGACCCGTCGGCGAGCCGTTGCGCCGGGTCCACGTCCTCGATGCCAGCCGCGCGCAGCATCTCCCGGGCCAGGGTGACGGTGAGCTCCACCACGTCAGGTGGCCCGCCCCCGGCGAGGACCTCGACCGACTCCCGCACCTCCAGCGCGTTGCCAGCGGTCAGCCCCAGCGGGGTCGTCATGTCGGTGAGCACGGCGACCGTGCGTACGTCGTGGTCGGCGCCCAGCGCCACCATCGTGCGCGCCAGCTCACGCGCCGGGTCGATGTCCTTCATGAAGGCGCCGGAGCCGACCTTGACGTCGAGCACGAGCGCGGCAGTGCCTTCGGCGATCTTCTTGCTCATGATGGAGCTGGCGATGAGCGGGATGGCCTCGACCGTGCCGGTGACGTCGCGCAGCGCGTAGAGCTTCTTGTCGGCGGGAGCCAGGTCGTCGCTCGCCGCGCAGATCACCGCACCGATGTCGCCCAGCTGCGCGAGCATCTGGTCCTGCGTGAGCGTTGCACGCCAGCCGGGGATCGACTCGAGCTTGTCCAGGGTGCCGCCGGTGTGCCCGAGGCCGCGGCCAGACAGCTGAGGGACAGCGGCTCCGCACGCGGCCACCAGCGGGGCCAGCGGCAGCGTGATCTTGTCGCCCACCCCGCCGGTCGAGTGCTTGTCGGTGGTCGGCCGCCCGCCCAGCGCCTCCGCGGGGAAAGAGAGCCGGATGCCTGACGCGATCATGGCGTCGGTCCACCGGGAGATCTCCCGCCGCTCCATGCCGTTGAGCAGGATGGCCATCGCCAGCGCCGCCATCTGCTCGTCGGCGACCTCGCCGCGAGTGTAGGCATCGACCACCCAGTCGATCTGCCCGTCCCTGAGAGCCTGGCCGTCCCGCTTGGTCCGGATCACCTCGACCGCGTCGAACTGGCTCACCCGCGCTGCTCCAGGTCGTCGGCACCAAAGGCGTCGGGGAGAACCTCGTGCATCGGGCGTACGCCGCGGACCGTCTCGAGCAGCATGTCCGGTCCTCCGTTCTCCCACAGCAACTGGCGGCACCGGCCGCAAGGCATCAGCGGCGCACCGTGCGCGTCCACGCACGCGACGGCCACCAACCGGCCGCCCCCGGTCGCGTGCAACGCGGACACCAGGCCGCACTCCGCGCACAGCCCTACGCCGTAGGCGGCGTTCTCGACGTTGCAGCCCACAACGACCCGGCCGTCGTCGACCAGGCCGGCGGCCCCGACCTTGAAGCGCGAGTAGGGGGCGTAGGCCCGGCCCATGACGTCGACGGCGGCACTCCGCAGCCCCGACCAGTCGATGTCCGTCTCAGGCACCCTGGCCCCTTCGATAGGGCAACCCGTCCGCCGCGGGCATCCGCAGGCGTTGGGAGGCAAGCGCGAGCACCAGCAGCGTGGTGACGTACGGAGTCATCGTGGTGAACTGCTCAGGCACCGTGTCGGTCAGGGCGTACCACACGAGGAACAGCACGCCGGCGACGAAGGTGACCAGCGCCGCGACCATCCGGCGCCGCACCACCAGGAACACGGCGGCTGCTATCAGCAGGACCCCGGCGAGCAGCAGCAGCGCGTGGACGGACTCCGGCCCGCGGCGCAGCTGCAGCGAGTCGGTGTAACCGAACAGCCCCGCTCCCGCGGCGAGGCCACCGGGCCGCCAGTTCCCGAAGATCATCGCTGCCAGGCCGATGAAGCCACGGCCCGCTGTCTGGCCCTCGCGGTAGCCGTTGCCCGCCACGATCGCAAGGAACGCGCCGCCCACCCCGGCGAAGGCACCCGAGGCGATGACCGCCGCGTACTTCATCAGGTAGACGTTGACCCCGAGGGACTCCGCCGCCACGGGGCTCTCGCCGCAGGACCGCAGCCGAAGCCCGAACGCGGTGCGCCACAGCACGAAGTACGACCCGATCACAAGCAGGATCGCGACCACCGTCATCAGGGAAACCCCGGTGGCGAGACCCCGCACGACACCGGCCAGGTCGGACAGCAGGAAGATCTGCTTCTGCTGCAGGTCGAGCAATGGCCCGGCAAGTCCTGGGACGGATATCTCGGCGATGTCGGCGATCGGTGGCGACTGCGACTCCCCGCCCCCGGGCACGCCCTCGAAGGCGATGACGGAGAGGAACTGCGCAGCACCGAGACCGAGAATGTTGATGGCAACCCCGGAAACGATGTGGTCGACACCGAACGTGACGGTCGCCAGAGCGTGCAGCAGTCCGCCGATCGCGCCCATCAGCGTGCCTACCAGCACGCCGGTCCATGGGCCCCACTGGTAGCCGGCCCAGCCCGCTCCCCAGGTGCCGAGGATCATCATGCCCTCGAGCCCGATGTTGACCACGCCGGCCCGTTCCGCCCAGAGGCCGCCAAGACCCGCCATGCCGATCGGGATGGCCAGGGCGAGCGCCGCACCGATGGTGCCGCTCGACGTCAGGTCCTCTGCGCCGGTCACCGCCGCGACGATGCTGAGCAGAAGAATGAGCGCGGCGATCGCGAGCAGGACGAGCGGCAGGCCGGCTTTCGGTAGCCGCCGGGCAGGTGTGGGACCGTCCTTCGGGTCGGGGGCGCCGGCGGTCGTGGAGGTCGAGTCGACGAGGCTCATGTCGACACCTCCTTCGGCCGCGCGGACGCCTGTTCCTCAGCCAGCTGACGGCTGACCCGGCGTTGTTCGGCGACGATGGAGTAGCGACGTACCAGCTCGTACGCGACCACGACCGAGAGCACGATCGTGCCCTGCATGATGAGGACGATCTCCTTCGAGATGTCGTTGATGTCGAGGATGATCGACGACGCGTCGAGGAAGGAGAAGAGCAGCGCGCTGAACGCCATGCCGAGGGCGTTGTTCCGGCCCAGCAACGCGATCGCGATGCCGGTGAACCCCAAGCCGGCAGGGAAGTCCAGGCTGTACGACCTGGAGGCACCGCCCAGCAGCTGCGGCATGCCGACCAGCCCGGCAACGGCGCCGGAGAGCAGCATCGAGACGATCACCATGCGCCTGACGTTGACACCGGAGGCGACGGCTGCGCTCTCCGAGTGACCCGTGGCCCGCAGGTCGAAGCCGAACCGGGTGCGTCCGAGCACGACGGTGTAGGCCACGCCGGCGAGCGCAGCGACGACGATGAACCCGAAGACCTCCAGCGGGCTCTCCGGAATCAGCGGTATGCCGGGCAACGCGCCGCTCTCCGCGATCGGCTTGGTCCCGATGTTGTTGCTGCCGGCAACCTCGACCGCGACCTCGCGCAGCATGAACGCGATGAGCGCAGTGGCGATCGCGTTGAGCATGATCGTCGAGATGACCTCGCTCACCCCACGGGTGACCTTGAGGACCGCGGCGATGCCGGCCCACATGGCGCCGACCAGCATCGCGACGAGCACGATCACGAAAAGGTGCAGCGGCTTGGGCAGCTCGAACGAGCTCCCGACGACCGCGGCTGCGAAAGCGGCCAGGCGGTACTGGCCGTCAACGCCGATGTTGAACAGGTTCATCCGGAACCCGATGGCCACAGCGAGAGCGGACAAGTAGTAGGTCGTCGCCTGGTTGACGGTGAGCGCGATCACGCGCGGCTGCTTGCCGTAGGCCCAGACCTGGTCCAGGGTCGACATGACCGGGTCACCCGTCGAGATGAGGATGAGCGCGGTGATCAACAGCGAGAAAACGATTGCCAGCGTGGGCGCGGCGATGGTGATCCCCAGGCGCCGCAGGTCGACCCGCGGCGCGGCGGTGGCGACGCTCATGGCCGCTCTCCGGCGCCGGTCATGGCCGAACCCAGCTGCTCGGGGGTGACCTGGGCCGGGTCGACGTCGGCGACGAACCGTCCGCGCAGGATCACCTTGAGCGAGTCGCTGAGTCCGATCAGCTCGTCGAGATCGGCGGAGATAAGCAGGACGGCCAGGCCGTTGCGCCGGGCGTCGCGGATGTAGTCCCAGATCGCGGCTTGCGCCCCCACGTCGACGCCTCGGGTCGGATGGGCAGCTACCAATACCTTGGGGCTGCCGCTCATCTCGCGACCGACGATGAGCTTCTGCTGGTTCCCGCCGGATAGGGAGGACGCGAGAACGTCGATGCCCGGCGTGCGTACGTCGTACTGCTCGACGATCCGCGCAGTGTCCCTCCGTGCGCTCGCCCGATCGATCCACTGACCCTTGACGTTGGGGCGTTCGGTCTGGTGGCCGAGGACGCGGTTCTCCCACAGGGGTGAGTCCAGCAGCAAGCCGTGACGGTGGCGGTCCTCCGGGATGTAGGCGATGCCGGCCTCGCGTCGCTTGCGGGTCGACCAGGTCGTGATGTCCTTACTACCGAGGTGCACGACCCCGCCGGACAGCACGCGCATGCCCATGATTGCCTCGACGAGCTCGGCTTGACCGTTCCCCTCGACACCCGCGATACCGAGCACCTCGCCGCGATGGATCGTCAGCGTCACATCCTCGAGCAGCGGGCGCCCATCGGTGGCTCGGACGGACAGGTCGGCCACCCGCAGCACCTGCTCGTCGGTCACCGTCGACTCTCGTGTCTCGGGGGTGGGTAGCTCGCTGCCCACCATGAGCTCCGCAAGCTGGCGAGCGGTGACCTGGGCGGGGTCGACGGTGTCGACGGTCGTCCCGCGACGGATGACCGTGATCTCGTCTGCCACCTGGAGCACCTCATCGAGCTTGTGGGAGATGAACAGGACGGTGAGTCCCTCCTCCTTGAGCTCGCGCAGGTTGTCGAAGAGCTCGTCCACCTCCTGCGGGACGAGGACGGCGGTCGGCTCGTCCAGAATCAGGATGCGAGCGCCGCGGTAGAGGACCTTGAGGATCTCGACGCGTTGGCGGTCGCCGACCCCGAGGTCCTCGACGAGCCGGTCTGGCTGGACGTCCAGACCGTAGTTGTCCGAGATCTCGGTGATCCGCCGGCGGGCGGCCCCGAAGTCGATGACCCCGCCGCGGGTGGGCTCGCTGCCGAGCACCACGTTCTCCAGGACGGTGAGGTTGTCGGCGAGCATGAAGTGCTGGTGGACCATGCCGACGCCGGCGCCGATCGCGTCCGACGGTGAGGAGAAGGAGACGGTGTGCCCGTTGATGGTGATGGTGCCCTCGTCCGGGCGCTGCATCCCGTACAGGATCTTCATCAGGGTGGACTTGCCTGCGCCGTTCTCACCGACGATGGCGTGGACGTGACCGCGGCGAACCGCAATGTTGATGTCGCTGTTGGCTACGACGCCGGGAAAGCGCTTGGTGATGCCGGTGAGCTCGACGGCCACCTCGGCTGTGGTCGGAGCCGCGCCGGCACTGGCGGGTGCACTCGAGGTGGCGATCGCGCACCTTCCTTCGACCGGGGTCACGTGGACCGGCCAGCCGGGAACGCCAGACCGGGCCCGAGGAGACGCTACCGTCCCTCGGACCCGGTCGGGAGATGTCCAGCCCGCATGCGGGCTCCCGTCGCCTTACTCGGTCGGGACCGTGATCTCACCCGAGATGATCTGCTCCTTGTACTCCTCGAGCTTGTCGGTGATGTCGTCGATCTGCCCACCGCTGGTGGAGTAGCCGACACCGTCCTTCTCGAGGTCGTAGGTCAACGGACCGGCGGTGAAGTTGTCCTCGGTGACGGTCTTGAGGAAGTCGTAGACGGCCACGTCGACCTTCTTCAGCATGGACGTGATGATGACGTCCTGCACGGCCGGGTCGGCCGTGTTGTACTGGTCCGAGTCCACGCCGATAGCGAAGCCTCCGGCGTCCTTGGCAGCCTCGAAGACGCCGCCACCCGAGCCGCCTGCTGCCTGGTAGACCACGTCCGCGCCGTTGTCGAACATGCCCGCAGCCGCCGTCTTGCCCTTCGCCGGGTCACCGAACCCGCTGAAGTCCGGCGGCTGGGTGAGGTACTTGATCTGCACCTCGATGTCCGGGTTGACGGCCTCGGCACCCGCTTTGTACCCGGCCTCGAACTTGTGGATGAGCGGGACGTCCACCCCACCGACAAAGCCGATGTTGCCGGCCTCGGACTTCAACGCGGCTGCCGCACCGACGAGGAAGGAGCCCTGCTCCTCAGCGAAGAGCAGGTTGGCGATGTTGTCGCCCACCGCGGCGGAGTCGTCGATGATGGCGAACTGGGTGTCCGGCAGCTCCTTCGCGACCGTGACGACGGACGCTGAGTAGGCGAAGCCCACAGCGATGATCGGGTTGAAACCGGCGCTGGCGAGCGCGCGCAGCCGCTCCTCCTTGGCCGACTCGGGCTCCCCGTTGCTGGCCTCGGCCTCCTTGGTCTCGACGCCGAACTCCTCCGCGGCCTTGTCCAGGCCAGCGGCTGCTGCGTCGTTGAAGGACTGGTCCCCGCGCCCGCCGATGTCGTAGGCAAGGCCGACCTTGATGTCACTCGCAGCTGCGCTCGTGCCGGTGTCGTCCTTCGGTGTGGTCTCTGCCGCGTCGTCTCCACCACACGAGGTGAGGACGAGGGCGCCGGCAAGGATTGCCGCTGCCAGTGTGGTCACCCGTCGCACAGGGTGTCTCCTTCCGTGGGCCGGGCGCCGCGGTCGAGGCGCCGGTGCCGACCACTCTCGGGGCCGACCGTTCGGCACTCTAGCCAACGGGCATCGACATTCGGCCCCAGTCGGCCCATGTGGGACAAGCCGTTATGAAAAGGAGAGATACGCCGCCGCGACCAGGACCCGGACCCCGACCGGGATGGCCCGCTCGTCGGCGTCGAAGTGTCCCTGATGCAGGTCCAGGCGCTTGCGGTCGGGGACGCCCGGGGGGCAGACGCCCAGCCTGGCCAAGGCGCCCGGAATGCCGGCGAGATACCAGGCGAAGTCCTCCCCGCCCAGACTCTGCTCTGTCCCGACCAGCGCATCGGGGCCTTCGGTCGCCCGTACCGCCTCCGAGAACAGCGCGACGCTGACCTCCTCGTTGTCCACCGGCGGCACGTTGCGGGTGTACGTGACCTCAGCGGTCACCCCGTAGGGCGCGACGATGGCATGCACCAACTCCTCCACGAGGTCCGGTGAGTCTGCCCATGCCCGGGAGTCGAGGCAGCGCACGGTGCCCTCGATCTCGCCACTGTGCGGGATCGCGTTCGCCGCACGTCCGGCCACGATCCGGCCCCAGACCAGGCTCAACGAGGCGCGCGGGTCCACCCGGCGGCTCAGCGCCGCAGGCAGCTCGGTCACCAGGGTGCCCAGGGCGAAGATCAAATCAGCGGTGAGGTGCGGGCGAGCCGTGTGCCCCCCCGGACCGGCGAGCCGGACCAGCACGTGGTCGGCCGAGCCAGTGATCGGTCCGGCGCGCAGGCCTACCTTGCCCACCTCGGCGCGGGGGTCGCAGTGCAGCGCGAAGATGCGCTCGAGGCCGTCCGCCCCGCCGGCCTCGATGACCGCCCGGGCCCCGCTGCGTGAGGACTCCTCCGCGGGCTGCAGCACCAGCCGGACGCGGCCCGGTAACAGGCCCTCACGGGCCAGGTCGGCGAGCACCAAGCCGGCTCCGAGGACAGCCGTCGCGTGCAGATCATGACCGCAGGCGTGGCATACGCCCGGAACCGTGGACGCGTATTCGACCGCCTTGCCGTCGAGGATGGGCAGCGCGTCGATGTCGGCCCGCAGGCCGATGGCCCGCTCGCCTTGCCCGATGTCGCACGTCAAACCGGTCCCCTCCGGCAGCACCCGCGGAGCTAGCCCCGCCTCCACGAGGCGTTCCGCGAGCTTCCGAGTCGTGCGTAGCTCTGCCCACGACAGCTCCGGGTGTGCGTGCAGGTCGCGACGGAAGGCGACCAACTCGTCCTCGTAGGCCTTGACGCGCGCCGCCAGGTCCTCGGGCACGGCAGGGCCGCCGGTGCGGGTCGCAGCAGTCACTCGGGCGACCTTACCGTCGTAGCCAGTTCTCGAGGTCCGTCCTGGGCTGCCCTTGACCTCGCCGGGAAGATCGTTCGGCACGTTTCGCGACGGCGCGCCGGTCGACACGCGCACCGCTTTCGCGGAACGTCGCGAATGATCTCCGGCCTACACGTTGCCGGGCTCGTCGGGCCGACCGTGGTCACCGTTCGGGTCCGACGGCCGACCGTCGCCGTCGCCGTTGCCGCTGCCGCCACCGCCGCCATTGCCGCTGCCCGGATCGGTCGGCTGGCCACCCCCGTTGCCGTTGCCCGGGTCGGTCGGCTGGCC
>JACCUZ010000020.1 GCA_013698395.1 Sporichthyaceae bacterium | reverse complement strand
GGACTGCTCCTCCCCCGCTCGGCCACAAGACCAGGTTAGGCGCCGGGACCGGCTGGGACGCGACCCGCCGACGCTGGTTCCGGGCGAGCCTCCACCCCACCGCCTCGGCCGCTCGCTACCGTTCGCCCGTGAGCCCCGTCCGCCGCTGTTCCCGCACTGCCTGCGGGCGTCCGGCGGTGGCGACGCTGACCTACGTCTACGCCGACTCGACAGCCGTGCTGGGTCCTCTGGCGACCTTCGCGGAGCCGCACTGCTACGACCTGTGCGTCGCCCACTCGGAGCGACTGACTGCACCCCGTGGCTGGGAAGTGCTGCGTCTCGCGCCCGACCCCGCCACCCTCGGTCCCAGCAGCGACGACCTGGAGGCGCTCGCCGATGCCGTCCGGGAAGCGGCCAGGCCGCCGCGGCCGGCGGACCGGGAGCCGGTCGAGGCCGGTCGCCAAGGCAGTCGCCAGGCTGGCCGGCGCGGACACCTGCGGGTGCTGCGTAGCCCGGACGACGCGACCATCTGAGCGGCGACCAGGTGGCACCCAGGCGGGCGTGACCGTTTCGCCATCTTTCCCCGGATGGCCCAACAGTTAAGTATTTCGACGCTCCTGCCGATGCATCCGTGTCACCCCGTCGGCCGAGCCGCTCACTCCTTGCAGTCCTTCTCTTTCCGAGCGCTTGACCGGCGAGCTCGACCCGCTAGTCCGCTTGCCCTGACGTCAACGCGTCTTACGTGTCCGACAGTTTCACCCGTCGTACTGCGTCCGACTTGGAAGGTCTCCACTCATGGCCCGCACCAGCACCGTGAACCGCCCGCACGTCCCGCTCGGCTCGCTGACCCAGCCCGGTGCCCGCGCGGGGGCCCAGTGCCGGGCCTGTGGCAGCGAGCGGGTGACCCGGATCGCGATGGCGCTCACCGATGGCTCCCCGGTGCAGTTCACGTCATGCCACCACTGCGAGCACCGCACGTGGGAGGAGCAGGGCAGCGCGTCGGAGGTCATCCCGGTGCACCGGGTGCTCGACCGGGCCCGCAAGGGCTGAGCGCCCACCGCCGGCCCGGGGTGGCCAGCGGCTCTGACCAGCGCCGCCCATCGGCCCGGATAGGCTTCCCAGCGTGCTCGGCCCCCCCACATCGACCACCTCCTCCGTTGCCGACACCTCGGCGCTGGGGAGCCGGCTCTCACAGATCGTCAAGGCCTACGACATCCGTGGCGTCGTCCCCGAGCAGCTCGACACCGACGTGGCGCAGGCCCTAGGTGCCGCTTTCGCCCACGTGGTGGGCGCCGCCGGCTCCGCGGTGGTCGTCGGCCAGGACATGCGCCCCTCGTCGCCCGCGCTGGTAGCCGCATTCGCCGAGGGGGTCACCTCGCAGGGAGCGGACGTCCTCGACATCGGGCTCTCAGCCACGGACCAGCTCTATTTCGCCAGCGGCCATCTGGACCTGCCCGGCGCCATGTTCACGGCGAGCCACAACCCCGCGCACTACAACGGCATCAAGCTGTGCCGGGCGGGAGCGGTGCCGGTCGGGCAGGACAGCGGCTTGGCCGAGGTGCGCGAGCTCGCAGCGAGCGGGGTGCCTGGGCAGGACCGGCGGGCAGGGTCGGTGCGGACGCACGACGTGCTCTCGGCGTACGCCGACTATCTCCGCTCGCTGGTCGACATCCGCGCCAACCGTCGGCTCACCGTGGTCGTCGACGCCGGGAACGGCATGGGTGGGCACACCGTGCCCACGGTCCTGGCCGGCCTGCCGGTAGATCTGGTGCCGATGTACTTCGAGCTCGACGGCTCCTTCCCCAACCACGAGGCCAACCCCCTGGACCCCGCCAACCTGGTGGACCTTCAGCACCGGGTGCGCGCCGAAGGCGCCGACATCGGCCTGGCCTTCGACGGTGACGCCGACCGGTGCTTCGTCGTGGACGAGCGGGGCACCCCGGTGTCGCCGTCGGCGGTGACCGCGCTGGTTGCCGTGCGGGAGCTCGCTCGGCACCCCGGCTCGTCCGTGATCCACAACCTGATCACCTCCCGCGCTGTCCCCGAGATCGTGCGCGAGCACGGCGGTGTCCCGGTGCGCACGCGCGTCGGGCACTCGTTCATCAAGGCCGAGATGGCGCGCACCGGTGCCGTCTTCGGCGGCGAGCACTCCGCGCACTACTACTTCCGCGACTTCTGGCGGGCCGACACCGGCATGCTCGCCGCGCTGCACGTCCTGTCGGCCCTCGGCGAGCAGGACCGGCCGCTCTCGCTGCTGGCCGCCGACTACTCGCGCTACAGCGCGTCCGGCGAGATCAACAGCGCGGTCGGTGACCAGGGCGAGGCGGTCGCTGCCGTCCGCGACCGGTTCGCTGCCCGCCCCGGCGTGTCGGTCGACGACCTCGATGGCATGACCGTCCAAGCCGCGGACTGGTGGTTCAACCTCCGCGGGTCCAACACCGAGCCGCTGTTGCGGTTGAACGTCGAGGCCGCCGACGACCTGACCATGCTGGCGCTGCGCGACGAGGTTCTCGGGCTGGTGCGCGGCAACGCCCGGACCGCCCACGACCGGAAGGAGCGGTGAGCCGTGCAGCTGGACCCCCGACTGCTCGAGATCCTCGCCTGTCCCCAGTGCCATGCAGAGCTTCGTGTCGACGGCGACGCGGCTGAGCTGGTGTGCACGTCGGACACGTGCGGGCTGGCCTATCCCGTGCGGGACGACATCCCGGTTCTCCTGATCGACGAGGCGCGACGCCCGGGGACGGCCCGGTGAGTCTCACCCGGCTCGACGACTCTGTGCTCGACGACCAGGCCGAGATGGAGCGGCTCGATCCCGACCAGATGCTGCGCGCCATCGCCTCGGCCGGCGCGCAGGTTCGCGAGGCGATGGTGCACATCGAGACCTCGGTGCTCGCCCCTGTCGTCGCCGACGGCCGGCCCAGGGCGGTGATCGTGACCGGCATGGGGGGCTCGGGCGTCGTAGCCGACGTCGCCGCCGCGGTGGCGGGTCCTACCTGCCAGGTGCCGGTGCTCGCCCATCGCGGCCACCGGTTGCCCGGCTGGGTCGGCTCGATGGACCTCGTCGTCGCCGTGTCGTGTTCGGGCGAGACGGAGGAGACCCTTAGCGCACTCGACGAGGCGGTGCGCCGCGGCTCGCGGGCAGTCACCGTCGGGGCCGTGGGCTCGTCGATCGCCGACCGGGCGGCCGACGGGCGTGTGGTCCACCTCCCCGTCGACGCACGCGGGCGGATGCCCCGGGCGAACCTGTGGGGGCTTGCGGTGCCGGTGCTCCTGCTGCTGCACGAGCTCGCGCTGGTGGATGCCCCTCGGATGCTGCTGCAGCGCCTGGCCGACGACCTCGACCACACCAGCGAGCGCTGCGGCCCGCGCGCCGAGACGTTCGAGAACCCGGCGAAGCAGCTGGCGCTGCAGCTTGTCGGCACGCTGCCCTACATCTGGGGTTCGAGCGAGCTGGCCGCGGTCGCGGCCTCCCGCTTCGCCGCCCAGTTGGCGGAGAACGCGAAGTACCCCGCGATTCCCGGGCCACTCACCGAGGTCCACCACAACCAGGTCGTGGTGATGGCTGGGCGTTTCGGCGCCCTGGGGATGGAAGACGAAGACATCTTCCGGGACCGGGTGGACGACTCGGCCGACGGGCTGCCGCGGATGAGGGTGCTGCTCCTGCGCGACACCGACGAGGTGCCGCAGGTGGCGCGCCGTCGAGAGGCAACCGCCGCCGTCGGCGCCCGCTACGACGTGGCGGTGGAGGAGTTCGCGGCCGAGGGCGACCATCCCCTGGACCGCCTGGCCAGCCTGGTCGCGCCGTTGGACTTCGCGAGTGCATATCTTGCGCTGCTTCAGGGCATCGACCCCTCGCCGATCGAGCCCATCGTGGTGCTCAAGTCGTTACCCGCGGAGGAGGGCACGTGAGCGCCTCAGGGGGCACGAAGGCCATCCTTGCTGCGCTGCTCGCCAACATGGGCATCGCCGTCACCAAGTTCGTCGCGTTCCTGCTGACCGGGTCGTCCTCGATGCTGGCCGAGTCGATCCACTCCGTCGCCGACTCGGGGAACCAGGGGCTGCTGCTCGTCGGCGGTCGCCGCGCCAAACG
>JACCUZ010000001.1 GCA_013698395.1 Sporichthyaceae bacterium | reverse complement strand
CGTCGGGCGTTCTCCAGAAGCCCCAGTGCCTGCTCGGGGGCCGAGCCGGCACCCGACGCGGGCCCTGGACCCGCGGACGTGGTCGACACGTCGTCACGCACCACACGCAGGTCCGTGCGCTGGTCGCTCCCGGGGATGTGCATGGTCATACGTGGCCTCCTCGCGGGTGGACCGAGCAGGCTAGACGACCCCGCTCGCGTCGCACACCGTACGCCCGACGGCCGTCGGCCCACCAGCCCGAACCGCACTGCGGTCTGTGGTGATTGCCCGCCTTCCGCACTGCGGTCAGGCCGATTGCCCCCTTCCGCACCGGTCCGGTCGATTGCCCGCCTTCTGCACGGGGTCCGGCCGACTGCCCGCCTTCCGCACCGGTCCCGGTCGATTGCCCGCCTTCCGCAGCGGGAAGACCGCCGCCATGCCCGTCCACCGTCCCCAGTCCTTCGACGCCGTCGTCATCGGCGGAGGGCACAACGGCCTGGTCGCCGCCAACCTGCTCGCCGACGCGGGCTGGAGCGTCGTGGTCCTCGAGGCGACCGATCGGGCGGGCGGAGCGGTGCGCACCGAGCGCGACCTGCTCGCGCCCGGGTTCACCGCCGATGTCTTCAGCGCGTTCTACCCATTGGCCGCCGCCTCCCCTGTGCTGGGATCGCTGCGTCTCGACGAGCACGGACTGCGCTGGGGCCACGCCCCGTTGGTGTTCGGCCACGCCTTCGACGACGGCCGTGCCGTCGTGCTGTCCCGCGACATCGAGCAGACCGCCGCCTCGATGGACTCCTTCCACCGCGGGGACGGTGCCCTGTGGCGGCAGTGGAGCGCGATCTGGGAAGAGCTGGAGGAGCCAGGTCTCGCCGCGCTGCTCCGTCCGTTCCCCCCGGTCCGACCTGCGCTGCAGATGGCGCGCACCCTCGGCCCCCGCAGGGCGCTGCGCGGCGCCCGGCTCGGGGTGCTGCCGGTACGGCACCTGGTACGCCAGGAGGGTCTCGGCGAAGGTGCGGCGATGGTGCTCGCCGGCAATGCGCTGCACACCGACCTCACCCCCGAGTCCGCGGGCAGCGCGGTGTTCGGCCTGCTGCTCGCCCAACTCGGCCAGCACCACGGCTTCCCGGTTCCCGTCGGTGGTGCCGACCGCCTGGTCACCGCGCTCATCTCGCGCCTGCAGTCGCGCGGCGGCGAGGTGCGGTGCAACGCGGCCGTACGCCGGGTACTGACGCGCGACGGACGGGTGTCGGGAGTCCAGCTCGTCGACGGCTCGGAGGTTGGCGCGGCGCAGGCGGTGCTGGCCGACGTACCGGCTCCGATCCTCTACGAGCAGTTGATCGGCCGCGACCGCCTGCCAGCCCGGCTGCGCTCCGACCTGGACCGCTTCGAGTGGGGTGACGGGACGGTGAAGGTCGACTGGGCGCTAGACGGTCCGCTGCCCTGGCGCAACAAGGAGCTCGCCGGCGCCGGCACCGTGCACGTAGGCACCGATCTGGACGGCCTGACCCGCTACGCCGCCGATCTCTCGACCGCGACCGTGCCGGAGCGGCCGTTCCTCATCTTCGGTCAGATGACCGCCGCCGACCCGAGCAGGTCGCCCGCCGGGACGGAGGCCGCGTGGGCCTACACCCACGTCCCACACCGCGCAGCCTGGTCAGCGGGCGAGGTCGACGAGGTGGTCGCCCGGATGGAGCAGGCGGTCGACCGAGTCGCTCCCGGCTTCCGGGACCTGGTCATCGGCCGACAGGTCCTGGGCCCGCCCGACATCCAGCGCACCGACCCGGCTCTGGTCGGCGGCTCGGTCAACGGCGGGACCTCAGCCATCCACCAGCAGCTGGTGCTGCGCCCGACTCCCGGGCTTGGCCGGCCCGACACGTTCCTGCCCGGCCTGTTCCTCGCTGGCTCGTCGGCGCATCCTGGTGGCGGTGTGCACGGGGCCCCGGGCGCCAACGCCGCCATGGCAGCGCTGCGGCGGGCGCAGGTGGGACGCCGGGTCTACGACCCGACGGTGACCGCCCTGCAGCGCTACCTGAGCTCCTAGGGTGCTCCGGAGGATTACCCAGGGCCGCGGCCCTCGACCAGCAGTCGGAGCCGCTCGCAGCACTCCCCGAGTCGCCGCTTGAGCAGAGCCTCGGCAAGGGGGTTGTTTATCCAGGCACCGGGACCCTTCGTGGGTGTCTCGGCGATGCGGATGGCCGTGCCGCCACCCGAAGGCGTCAGGTCGATGGCGGTCGTGGCCTCTCCGGCCGGCCATCCCCTGGCCTGCAGCAGCAGGTGCTGCACCGGCTGGCTGGCCAGCACCTCGGTCTCGTCCTGGATGAGAGCCGGCCAGACCCCGAAGGCGTGGTGGATCTTCGTCCCCGCTCCGGGGAACCCGGCGTCGACGGCACGGATCTTGCTGGTCCCGACGACCCAGGCGGAGTAGAGCCAGCCGTCGGCCAGCGTCGTCCAGACTCGCTCGGGCGTGGTGGCGATGTGCCCAGTGACCTCAGCCATGCCGTCGTACTCCTTCGTCGATCGGAAGCGTTGCCGGCCCCCTGCTACCCCCCTGGCCAGGGCAGACACGCGGCGGCGGCGGCGCGCCTCCACCGACACGGACAGACTGTGCGCATGTCCACCGTGAAGGCGGCAGTGCTCACCGGGCCAGGCAGGCTGGAGGTGCGGGAGTTCCCCCGCCCCCGCCTCGAACCCCACCAGGCGCTGATCCGCATGGAGCTCTCGGGCATCTGCGGCACGGACAAGCACTGCTTCAAGGGCGAGGGGCTGGTCTACGCCGGGACGATGATGGAGACGACCCCAGCCTTCCCGATCATCCCCGGGCACGAGAACGTGGGCGTGGTCGACGAGATCGGCGCCGTGGCTCGCGAGCGGCTGGAGTTCTCGGGCCGGCCACTTGGCATTGGAGACCGGGTGGTCATGTGTCCCGACGTCGTGTGCGGCACCTGCTGGTACTGCCGGAACCTGCACGGGATGCCGTGGTGTGAGAAGCAGCGGTGCTACGGGATGAGCCTGACCTGTGACGCGCCGCCGCACCTGTTCGGCGGCTGGGCGGAGCACATGTTGGTGGACACCGACGTGTTCGTGTACAAGGTGCCGACCGCCCTGTCGCCGGAGCTTGCTGTCCTCGTCGAGCCGATGGTCGTGACGGCGACGCTGGAGAAGGCCAAGGAGATGCACACGTCGGCACGTGAGGGGTTCGCCTCCGGTGACACGGTGGTCATCCAGGGCGTCGGACCGCTCGGCCTCTTCCACGTCATCAGGGCCAGGATGCTCGGGGCGGGGCACATCGTGGCGGTGGACTTCTCCCCCGAGCGGCTGGCCATGGCGACCCGCTTCGGGGCCACCACCTCGCTACGCGTGGACTCGACGACGGAGGAGGAGCGCGTTCAGGCGGTCCGCGACCTGACCGACGGCAGAGGTGCCGATGTGGCCGTCGACTGCGCCGGTGTGCCCTCGGTGGTGCCCGAGGGTCTGGAGATGTTGCGCAAGGGCGGGACCTACATCGAGTGCGGGGCCTTCGTGGAGATGGGGACCGTTCCGATCAGCCCCCACAGGCACCTGTGCTCCAAGAGCGTGCGCCTGATCGGTATGACCAACCACCCCTATACCGGTTACGACAGCATGCTGCGCCAGCTCGAGATCTACGGGGACGCCTTCGGCATGGCATCGATCATCACCGACGCCTATCCCATCGAGCAGGCGAGCGCGGCGCTGCAGCGGTCGATGGAACCGAGCAGCGGGAAGGTCGTGATCGACGCCCGCCGCGGCAGCTGACCGATGCCGCTCCGAGGGGCTAGTGGGTCACGACGCTCGCGCGGACGCGACTCCACCGTTAGCGGCAGCGGGTGCCCGTCGAAGGCAGCGTCCCGTCGAGGAAGTACCGGTCGACAAGCCGGTCGATGCACCGGCTGCCCCGGCGGTACGCGGTGTGGCCGTCGCCGACGTACGTCAGCAGTCGCCCGGACTCCAGCTGCTTCGCGACCGACACCGACCACGCGTACGGCGTGGCCGGATCGCGCGTGGTGCCGACGACGACGATCGGCCTGGCCCCGGCCGCGGCCACCGGGTGGGGCTGCCCCTGTGGGGGAACCGGCCACGACGCGCACGGCACGCTGCCCCATGCGATGAACGGGCCGAAGATGGGCGAGGTGTCGGCGAGTGCGTCTGCAGTCGCCCGGTAGTCGGCCAGGTCTGTGGACTCCGGCCGGTCCAGGCAGTTGACGGCGTACAGCGCCTCGATCGCGTTGGTGGTGTATCGACCGCTTGGGCCTCGGTCGGCGTAGTAGTCGGCGAGCGCCAGCAGCGTCGAGCCGTTGCCACGCTCCGCCTGGTCGAGCGCCCGGATGAGCAACGGCCAGCTGCCCTCGTCGTAGAGGGCTGCGGCGACCCCAAGGACCGCGAGCGCCTGCGTCACCGGGCGGCCGGGCTCACCCCTGAGCGGTCGCTGGTCGACGCCGTCCAGCAGGGTCGAGAGCTGCCCCAGCGCCTCGGCGACGCTGCCGGTGAACGGGCACGACGACCGTCGCACGCAGGTGGCGAGGAAGGAACGCAGGGCACGTTGGAAGCCGGCGGCCTGGCCAGCGGCTATCTCCGGCCCGCTGGCAGCGGGATCGAGCTGGCCGTCGAGCACGACCCGACCGACCCTGCGGGGAAAGGTCTCGGCGTAGGTCGTACCCAGGTAGGTGCCGTAGGACTTGCCGAGGTACGTCAGTCGCCGGTCACCAAGGGCGGCCCGCAGCACGTCGAGGTCGCGTGCCGCGTCCCGGGTCCCGACATGAGCGGTCAGCAGTGGCCGCCGCGCGGCGCACCCGGCGCCGAGTGCCCGCCACTCCTGCGCTATCGACTGCTCCTCCGCGGCGTCGTCCGGAGAGCCGTCCAGGGCGAGCAGGACGTCGAGCTGGTCGTCACTGACGCACGCGACGGGGGCGCTGCGCTGCACACCTCGCGGGTCGAAGCCGACGATGTCGTAGCGCTCCCGGACGGCCTCGCTCACCACCGACTCCGCCGCCAGCGCGTAGTCGACCCCGGACACGCCCGGCCCGCCGGGGTTCACGATCAGCGAGCCGCGCGGGTCGTCGTCGTCGGCCGGCAGCCGGATGACGGCGATGCGGATCGTCTCGGCTGCCGGCTTGGTGTAGTCCAGCGGAACTTCCAGGCGCGTGCACTCGAAGCCGTCATGGCAGTCGCGCCAGCCCAGCCGCTGGTCGTAGTACCGCGCGAGGGGTGACGCGGGGGAAGGTCCCGCCGCGGCGCCGGACGACGAGCGGTCCTGCCCAGCCTGTCTGCGTACGTCATCAGTGGACGAACAGCCGGAGACCACCATCACCACCGCGACAATGATGGTGACGAGTCCCCCGCCGGCTCGACGCATCAGGTGCTCCTGTCCCGGACGGGGCGACCGCACTGGTCGACCGTGTCAACCGAGGCTAATCGAACCTGCTGCGGTGGCGACGGCCGCAGAGCCAGATGATGAGCGAATGGACGAGACGGCCCCCATCCCTCGGCCCACACTGCGTGGACTGCTCGCCAATCCCGGGTACCGGCGGCTGTGGGCAGCCCGAACGGTGTCTCAGTGGGGGGACGTCGCCCAGTTCACGACCCTTGGTCTGTTGCTGTTCTCCCTGACCGGGTCCGGGCTCGGCGTCTCCGGTGCCGTCATCGCCGAGATCGTGCCGGTGCTGCTGCTGGCACCGGTCGCTGGGGCACTTGTGGACCGGCTGCCGAGAGTCCGGGTGATGGTCCTCGCCGACCTCGCGCGCGTCGGGTTGGCCGGGACTCTGGCGTTGTGGCACGAGGACGCCGCGGTCGCCTATCTCGTGGCGGCGGGTCTTTCGGCCGGCGCCGTGTTCTTCAACCCAGCGGCGTCCTCGGTGCTGCCGTCGCTGGTGAACGAGGACGAGCTGGTGGCGGCGAACTCCGGCATCTGGACAGCTGCGGTGACCAGCCAGGTGGTGCTTGCGCCTGTGGCCGGTCTGCTCGCGGCAACCGTGGGGTTCGGTCCGGCGTTCGCAGCGAACGCCGGCAGCTTCGGGGTGAGTGCGCTGCTGCTGCGTGGGCTGGTGGTGCCTGGCACGCCGGGACGGGTGCATGCGACGAGCGTTGTGGCGCAGGCCCGGGAGGGCATCTCGGCGCTGGTGTCGTCGCCGCTGCTGCGGGCGTTGGGCGCTGCGCAGCTGCTGGCCGCGCTGTCCGCCGGCGCGACCAGTGCCCTGCTCGTGGTCCTCGCCAGGAGGTCACTGGGCACGGATGGCGCAGGTTTCGGGGTGCTGCTGGGCGCGATCGCGGTCGGGGCGCTGGCCGGCCCGTGGTTCCTGACTCGCTTCGTCCGGAACTCCCTCCGACCGGTGTTCGTGTTCGGCCCCTTCGCGTTGCGCGGTGTTGTGGACCTCGTCCTCGCCGTGGTGACGACGGTGCCGGCAGCTGCTCTCGCCCTGGTTACGTATGGGATCGGTACCTCAACCGGCAGCATCACGTTCACCTCCCTGATCCAGACGCGGGTTCCGGGGGAGCTGCGGGGTCGTGCCTTCGCCGGGTTCGACTTCTTGTGGCAGCTGGGCCGCCTCGTGAGCTTGCTCGCTGGAGGTCTACTCGCGGACCGCTTCGGCATCCAGGTGGTGTACGTGCTGGGCGGGTTGCTGCTCCTCGCCGCGGGCGCGTGCGGGCGCGCGCTGACCCGGGGACAGGGATCAGCCTGGGCCGGCCCCTGGCCGTGACGGTCACTCTGGGCAGGGACGGTGACACCGGCACGTTGACCGTGCAGCGACGTAGCCGGCTACGGAGAACCCAGCGGAAGGGCGCAGGAACACGCCGGGTCGGCGAACGAATCACGCACCCCCGCCACGCCAAGCACCCTTCTCACCGGTCCTGAAGCCGACGTCATTCCGACGTGGCCGCCCATCAGGGAAGCTCGGCGGACGCCGGCGAGCAGGGTGTGAATCCCGGCCGTGTCCATGAACGTCACCCCGTCAAGATCGAGGTGGGCCACCCCCGAGCCGCATACCAAGGCATCGAGCAACGCGTCGCGGAGCTGAGCCGCGGTCGCGAGGTCGACCTCACCGCCAACGCGAAGGGTGGTCGTGCCGAGGCTGTGCTCGAGGGCGATGTCGAGGGATTCTGCTGTGTAGGTCACGGGTGTCTCCCGGTCCCAGCCGGCGATGGAGCAGGTCGCCCACCGTCGGGCGCTCAGGGAGCGCAGTACCGGTGCCCGCGACTCGAACTACCGGCGGATCCGCGGAGAGTGCTCGCCGCGGGAGGTCATGATGACACCTCATCGAAGCGTTTACCACCGGTGTCACCCCTCCTGGTTCCAGAACCGGTCGTAGGGCCAGGGCTGGCCGCTGTAGCGCTCCAGGGAAGGGCCAGTCGGGCGCACCGGCACTCCGAGCACACCCGGGCCGATGGCGAGCAGCCGCGAGGTCCACAAGCGCGCGAAGGGGTCGTCGCGCAGCGCAGCAACCTCGTCCGGGCGCTCTGCTCGGGCGATGGTCAGCGCGCCGGCGATCGAGACCGGATCGTCGGTGAGCAGCGTCACGGCGCAAGCTCTGCCGTCCCGCAGAACGCTGCGGCGGGCATGCACCACGGCTGGGTCGTCGGCGATCGGCCGGCCGCTTGACGGCGTGGATGCCAGAGACACCACGCACCGTGGTCCGGCGTCATCGCAGATGCGCGGGTCGGCGCGCATGGCGTCGGGGTGCGGCCGACCGGTCACTCTCCACAGGCACAGCAGCCCGACCCGGCGCCCTGCGACGTCGTCGGCCCGCGCCGTGAGGGCACCGGCAGGGGCTTCCTGGAGCAGGGCCACCCAGAGGGGCGTCACGTCGATTCGGGCTGCCAGTCCGGACGCAGGGAGCGCGTCATCTCGCGGAAGTCCCGCCGCAGCTCATCCATCGTGGGGCGCCCCCAGTACCAGTAGCCGTTGTACGCCGCTCGCACGACGAGGTCCGGCCCCACCACCAGGCACGTCGGCAGATACGGGTCGTGAACGGTGTCGGTCGTCTCCTGGAGACCGAGCTCCCCGATGTAACGGCGGCTCTCGTCGGACAGGAACGTCCACCGGGCGTCCAGGCCCGCCCGGAAAGCGGCCTGGACCGGTGGTGGGTCCACGCTGATGCTCACGAACCGGGTGTATGCCACCTCGGCGTCCTCCTGCAGGTCGACGAGGCGGTGAAAGAACTGCCGCTCCTTGGGGCACCACCAGCCGCGGTAGAAGTGCAGGAGAGTGGGATCGCCGCCGACCAGGTCGGCCAGCCTGCGCACATGGCCCAGGTGGTCGGGCAGCTCAAGATCGGGCAGCGTGGTACCAGCGACCATCGAACCGATCCGCTGTCGCTCCGGTGACATTCCGACCACCGTAGGCCGAAGGAGAATGCCACGGCCTTACGTTCGCCTTACGACATGACGACGCTGCGCGGAGCGGCAGTGCCGTGGGCTCTGGAGGGAGCGGACGCATGAGAGTGCTCGTCACCGGAGGGTGCGGGTTCATCGGGTCGCACGTCGTCGAGGAGCTGTTGGACCACGGCCACGAGGTGCGGGCGCTGGACGACCTCTCGACGTCGGAGCCGCGGCCGGAGAACTGCGACGGGCGCGCCGAGCTCGTGGTGGGTGACGTCGCGGACCCGCCGGTGGTCGACAGCTGTCTCGCCGGTGTCGACGCGGTGTGCCACCAGGCCGCAAAGGTCGGGCTCGGGACCGGAGTGGAGGACCTGCCGGACTACGTCGCACGCAACGACCTGGCGACGGCTGTGCTCCTGGCCGGCATGGCCAAGGCTGAGGTGACCCGGCTGGTGCTGGCGTCGTCGATGGTCGTGTACGGCGAGGGCGCATATGACTGCCCCGAGCACGGACCGGTGCGGCCGGGGCCCCGGGTCCAGAGCGATCTCGCCGCCGGCCGGTTCGAGCCTCGGTGCCCTTTCTGCGCGGCCGAGCTGTCGCCGCGGGAGGTGGACGAGGACACGCCCTTGGACCCTCGCAACGGCTACGCGGCGACCAAGGTTGCGCAGGAACACCTCGCGTCGGCCTGGGCCTGGGTCACCGCTGGCCAGGTGACCGCGCTTAGGTACCACAACGTCTACGGACCCCGGCTGCCGAGGGACACGCCGTACGCCGGAGTGGCGGCGCTCTTCCGCTCCTCGCTGGCGCGGGGGGAAGCGCCTCGCGTCTTCGAGGATGGCGGTCAGCGCCGCGACTTCGTGCATGTCCGGGATGTGGCCCATGCGAACGTACTCGCCCTGGAGGCGTCTTCGGTGCGTGAGCCGTTCACGGCTTACAACATTGCGAGCGGCCGGCCGTCGACGGTCGCCGAGATGGCCACCGCGCTAGCCGATGCCGTCACAGGACCGCGCCCGGTGGTGACGGCTCAGTTCCGGCTGGGCGACGTTCGGCACGTGGTGGCGTCCCCGGCCAGGGCCCGCGCGGCACTCGGCTTCGACGCTCGAGTATCCCTGACCGAGGGACTCGCGGAGTTCGCGACCGAGGACGGTTCCGCACCGCTCGGATGACCCTTACAACAGTGTGACGAGATCCGCCCGACCGCCCCACAGCCTCTAGTGTCAGGCTTAGGCGCCGGCGACCGGGCGGGCGCCGCGGACCCGAGGAGTGGCTTGCCGTGCGGCCGAGGATCCTGGTCGCGGAAGACGACCCGACCATCTCCGAGGTTGTCGAGCGCTACCTCAAGCACGACGGCTACGACGTGGAGTGCGTGTCGGATGGGCCAACCGCCCTGCACCGTGCGCTCGTCACCCACCCTGATCTGGTGGTGTTGGACATCATGCTGCCGGGACTCGACGGCCTCGAGGTCTGCCGTCGCCTGCGGGCCAGCACATCGACCCCGGTAATTCTGCTCACAGCCCTGGGCTCCGAGGGCGACCGCATCGCTGGTCTCGAGCACGGCGCAGACGACTACATCACCAAGCCGTTCAGCCCCCGCGAGCTCGCCCTGCGGGTGCGGGCCGTCCTACGCAGAGCAGCCGGGATGTCCGGCCCACCCTCCACCGGGGTCGTCCAGGACGGTGACCTGCGGCTGGACCGCGGGTCGCGACTGGCCACCCTCGGTGAGGCTGAGGTGCAGCTGACGACGCGCGAGTTCGACCTGCTGTCGTTCCTGATGGACAACCGCGGACGGGTGTTCGACCGACCCACCCTGCTCTCGAAGGTGTGGGGCTGGGACTTCGGTGACCAGTCCACCGTGACGGTGCATGTGCGGCGGCTGCGGGCGAAGATCGAGCGGGACGCTGCCGACCCGAAACGGATCGTCACGGTCTGGGGCACGGGCTACCGCTACGAGCAGCCGGTCGCACCGTGATCCCGTTCTCGGAATGGGGTGTCGTGGCTGCCATCACGATCGCCTGTGCCCTTGGCGCCTTCGTCCTCGGCAGCATCCTCGTGCGGGTGCTGCGTCGCAGGTCGGTCACCGTGCACCTCGTGCTCGTCAGCTGCGCCGCCCTCGCCACCGTCGCAGCGTCAATCGTGGCGACCACAAAGGCGATGTTCCTCTCGGTCCATGACTCCGTGGTCGTGCTCGTCGTCGTGTTGCTGTCGGTTCCGGCGGGAGCCGGAGTCGCGGTGGTTCTCGGGCAGTCGTTGCGTTCGGCCGCGCGGAAGCTCACCGGTGCGGCCGAAGGCCTGGGCGACCCGGCGTACGCCCCGCTGCCCGAATCGCTCACCGCCGAGCTGACAGCGGTCGGTGCCGCGCTGGACGACGCACACCGGCGCCTGGGGGAGGCGCACGAGCGCGAGGAAGCCCTGGAACGCGGGCGCCGGGAGCTCATCGCGTGGATGAGCCACGACCTGCGTACGCCGTTGGCCGGTATGCGTGCCATGGCCGAGTCCCTCGAGGACGGGGTCGTCGATGATGCACTCACCGTGGAGCGCTACCACCGGCAGCTGCGGATCGAGGTGGACCGCTTGGCCGACATGGTCTCCGACCTGTTCGAGCTCAGCCGGGTTCAGGGCTCGCTGGAGCTGCAGCTGGAGCGGATCGGTGCGCACGACCTCGTCGAGGAGGCGGTGGCGAGTACCGATCCGGTTGCGCGGGCAAAGGGGGTTCACCTCGTCGCCTCGACGGGAACGGGCCTGCCGGTGACCGTGGACTCCACTGAACTTGGTCGGGTGCTGCGCAACCTGCTGGTCAACGCCATCCGCCACACCCCTCACGACGGGACGATCAGCGTCACGGCCGAACCGGCCGGGCAGCACGTCAAGGTCACGGTCGCCGACAGCTGCGGAGGCATCCCCGACGAACACATCGACCGGGTCTTCGACGCCGCCTTCCGGGGCGAATCAGCGCGTACGACGTCACCGCACCAGCGGGCGGGGTTGGGGCTGGCCATCGCCCGCGGCATCGTCGAAGCGCACCGAGGGGTCATCACGGTGACGAACTCCGGACCGGGATGCCGGTTCGAGGTTCGCCTGCCACTGGCCGCCGACTGAGGTTCACCACACGTCGAGCACCAGAGCCTGGAAGGTCAACGCGCACAAGGCGTTCAGCGTGAGCCACGTCCGTTGTTCGGCCCGCCTGAAGGTTGAACACACCGTCACCAGCCACGGGGCGTACGGCAGCCAGATGCGTTCGACCTCCAGCCGGCTGACACCGGAGAGAGCGAGAGCCAGGACCCCGACCATGGCAGCGGCGGCGATCAGCACGGGCACCCGTCGCGGTCGACGTGCGGCAGCGACCGCCGTGACCGGCCCCACGAGAACTCCCAGGACGGCAAAGTTCGCGACGAAGGAGTACAGGTATGGCCGGTTGTCACCTCTGCCGGCCGCCCACGCCTGGTGCGTCGCCACTACCCCGTCGGGCCACCAGAAGCCACCAGCGGTGAACAGCAGCGGCACCACGGCCAGGCCCCCGAGAAAGGCAAGGACCTCCCACCGCACCGGGGGGCTCCGACGGGCGCCGACCGCAAGCACGCCCGCGACAACAAGCAGAGCACCGAGCGGAAGGAGCCCGTAGCTGAGGTAGGGCAGCGCTCCTACTAGCAACCCGCCCACCCCGAGCAACGCAGGAGATCTTCGGTGTACGCCGACGGCGACGGCCGCAACTGCCCATGCGCCCACGGCGAGGAAGAAGCCGTCGGCGCTGGTGGCGATCGTGATGGCGAAGGGCGCGAGCACGAGGAAGGGGAGGGCGCTCCGCGCGCTCGGCTCGTCCCCGAGCGCGCGCAGGACGACGGCGATGGCAGCCACGGCCGACGCCCCGGCGCCGATAACGAGCACGGCGGCCCACCCGGCCCCGGACAGGCCGAGGCGATCCCACGCCCGTAGCACCAGGACCATGAGGGGCGGGTGTCCGTTGACGTGCAGAGGGTGCTCTTTCGCCGCCGCCTTTTCGGCGAACGTCGAGAGCCATCCGAGCGGGTCCCCACCTACGTCGGCGACCGCCGGGACGTACTCGCGCGGCCGCGCGATCGGCTCGGACAGGCTCGGGTGCCCGTCTCGGAATGCGAGCAGCACCGCCCAGGCCGCCAATGACACCCACGCCAGTGCGAGAAGCAGGTGCCATGGCAGGAGCCTCGCCGCAACCGGCAGCACGCCGATGGCGACAGCGGCGAAACACGCGGCCGGCACAACCGATGCCAGCGCGACCCGGTAGGTGCCCTGGAACGGCGGGGCTTTGACGTTGAGCCAGCCCTGCGGGAGCAGATGCTGCCCCCACCAGACGGCCACAATGAGCAGCAGCACCCAGCCGGTCAGGGCAGCGGCCGGAACGGCGCGACGCGACCGGTCCGCCAGCACGGCGCCAGGCTAAGAGGGCCAGCCATGACTGGACGCCCAGGCGGCGAGACGTCACCACTCGGTAACAGTTGGACTGCAGCCGCGGAGCTACGGTCGGCTTGATGATCATCGACGTCGTGCTCCCGTGTCTCGACGAGGCGGCAGCACTGCCGTGGGTCCTGGGGCGCCTTCCCGATGGCTACCGAGCGATCGTCGCGGACAACGGTTCGACCGACGGTTCCCCGGAGCTGGCATGGGACCTCGGGGCTGTGGTCGTTCGGGTCCCCAACCGAGGTTACGGCGCTGCGGTGCATGCCGGCCTGGAGGCGGCGACCTCTGACGTGGTGTGCGTTATGGATGCGGACGCCTCTCTGGACCCGCGCCAGCTCCCCACCGTGTCTGCTCCTGTCCAGGATGGTTCGGCCGATCTGGTTCTCGGCCGTCGCCGGCCGCGCGGGCAAGGCGCCTGGCCAGCCCCGGCGCGACTGGCGAACACCGCGCTCGCGGCCACCGTTCGGCGGCGGACGGGTCTGGCGCTGCGCGATCTCGGTCCGATGCGGGCTTCGAGGAGGCAGGCGCTGCTGGGCCTCGACCTGACCGACCGGCGGTTCGGTTACCCCCTCGAGACCTTGCTAGCCGCACATGAGGCGGGATGGCGCATCAGCGAGCTGCCGGTGGACTACCTGCCGCGAACCGGGCGCTCAAAGGTGACCGGCACGCTGCCCGGCTACCTGCGAACGGTCCGGGACATGCGGGCGGTGCTGAGCGGGTGAGCGCCCGGAAGTCCGCGCCCAACTCGCAGCGTCCGCAGATCGTGGTTCTCGCCAAGGCGCCGGTGCCCGGGCGCGTGAAGACCCGGCTGAGCCCGACGTACTCACCTGTGGAGGCCGCCGAACTTGCGCTCGCTGCGTTGCTCGACACCCTGGACGCGGTGTGTGATGCGCCTGCCAGCAGGCGGTTCCTGGCGATGGACGGCGACTTCCTCAATGCGCCCCCCGACGGTATCGAGGTGTTGCACCAAAGGGGTGACGGCCTCGCGGAGCGCATCGACTACGCGCTCGCCGATGCCTTCACTATCTGCGCGGCCGACGCTGCTCATCGGGATGGACACGCCGCAGATCACAGCAGCGCACCTCGCCCGGGCGGGTGAGCAGCTGGCGGCGCCAGGAGTCGACGCCGTTCTCGGGGTCGCCGACGACGGCGGCTTCTGGGCGCTCGGCCTACTCCGCTGGGTGACCGGTCTCTTCGCGGGCGTGGGGATGTCGCGGTCGGATACCGCAGAGAACCAGCTGATCCGGTTACGGACCGCGGGGTTGCGCGTCGGGTTTCTCCCGACGTTGCGCGATGTCGACACGGCAGCAGATGCGGCTGCGGTTGCCGAGGCAGCGCCATGGGGTCGGTTCGCGCGGGCGTTGCACGAGCTAGACGCGCACATCGAGGTTCAGGCCTCGTGATGGGCCCGCTGTACGGCAGCGCCCTGCGCCGAGGAGATCCGCTGGAGGCGGTCTACCCCGACGGCCGGCGGATGCCGGTGCCGGTGGACTCCTGGCGGGGCCCGCTCGTTCCCGGCGACAGGTCGATCCTCGATCGGTGCGTCGGACCGACGCTGGACGTTGGGTGCGGGCCCGGTCGAATCACAGCAGCCCTGCAGGACCACGGGCTCTCAGTGCTCGGCATCGACACGGACGACACCGCGGTGCGGCTCGCGCGCGACGCCGGTGCCCTCGCTGTTCACTGTGACGTGTTCGGCCACGTGCCTTGTGCGGGGCGATGGTCGACGGTGCTCCTGGTCGACGGAAACATCGGGATCGGCGGCGCACCGCTGGTCCTGCTGCGTCGCGTCGCGGCGTTGTCCACCCCGGAAGGGCGCCTCCTCGTCGAGGTCGAGGGGCCATCGAAACGCAGCAGCCTGGTCGAGCTCCGGCTCGCCACCGGCGCCCGTGTCAGCGCGCCGTTCCGGTGGGCCCGGCTCGCCGTGCATGACGCCGGTGCGGTAGCCGCGCTCGCCGGGCTGCGAGTGGAGCAGCTGTGGGAGGAGGCGGACCGATGGTTCGTCGCATTGCGAGCCGGTTAGCGCGCCTGGCCCTGCGCCGCGGCCAGCCGCCGCCCGGGCCGTTCCGGCCGAGATTCTGGCGCAGC
>JACCUZ010000470.1 GCA_013698395.1 Sporichthyaceae bacterium | reverse complement strand
CACCGTGGCCAGGGTGGGTCGCGACGTGCGCCGCAAGCTCGGCCACTACGAGCGGCTCATCGGCGCCGCCAGCCTCGCCGAGCGGGCGGGAGTCGCGCCGGTCTGGCTCGCCCACGCCGCCGCTGCTGCCCTCTTCTTCCACGACGCGCCGCCCACAGGGTCGCGGCTCGACGGTGCTCTGTGGGAGATCACGGGACTGCAGCAGACCAGCCCGCTGGCTCGACGGATCGAGGAGGCGTGGCTGGGATTCTCCGACGGCTGGGGTCAGGGCAGCCTGTTGCTGTCACTCGAGCAGAGGCTCTGGTCGTGGAGCGGGCGGCCAACGGCCCAGCTGGTGGGTCTCCGATGAAGATCACCTTTCTCCTCACCCGCAGGGTCCCCGACGTGCCCAGCCCGGTCTTGCGTAAGGTGTGCGCGCTGCTCACCCGTCGGGGCCATCTCGTGGACGGCTGGGTCCCCGAGGACCGTCTGCTGCGCACCGACACCCTGATGCCCGAGGCAGACCTGTACGTGCTGAAGTCGCACACCGAGGCGGCCCTGAGCGTGGCGGGAGTGCTGCACGACCACGGGGCGGTGCTGTTGAACTCCTTTCCCGCGTGCATGTTCGCCCAGGACAAGATCACCGCCACTGCCCGCCTACGAGCCGCCGGGGTGGCCGCGCCGGCGACCTGGGTCACCGGTGACCTGTCCCGCGCCGAGGAACTGCTCGAGGTGGGGCCGCTGATCGTCAAGCCTCACCGTGGTCACCGCGGGGCCCATGTGCATCTGGTGCGGACACCGGCTGAGCTGGCCGACCTGCCGCCGGTCCCCGCTCCGGCGGTGGTGCAACGGTACGTGCCCGGCCCCGGTGAGGATCTCAAGGTCTACGTGGCGGGGGAGCAGGTCTTCGCGGTGCGCAAGCCGTTCGATGTCGAGTCTTTCACCAGACCGGGTCGACCCGTGGCGGTCTCGCGTGAGGTCCGCGACCTTGCCGCCAAGGTGCGGTCGGTGTTCGGCCTGGATCTGTTCGGCGTCGACGTGATCGAATCGCCCGACGGGCCGGTCGTCGTCGACGTCAACTACTTCCCCGGGTACAAGGGCATCCGGGACACGGCTACGCCGATCGCTGACGTCATCACCGCCTACATGCCCACCGAGGCCGCGGTGTCGTGACCATCCAGCCGAGACACCGGCATCTCGTAGGCCGGGCCGCGATGACGCAGCTCCAGTCACCGCTAGGCGCCGTGGTGGCCGAAGGGTTCTTGTCCCGGTTGGCGTTTGGTCTGATCAGCTTCGCACTGCCGCTGTACGCCTACAGCCTCGGCATGTCCCTGGCGACGATCGGACTCCTGCTGTCCACGAACATGGCGGTCGCCGTGGTCCTGAAACCAGGTACGGGCTGGCTGGTCGATCGGTTCGGAGTCCGTCCCACCTACCTGGTCGCGGTCGCTCTGCGTACAGTGGTGCTGCTGCTGCTCGTGGTGGCCGCCACGCCCTGGCAGCTTTTCACGGTTCGGGGACTGCACGGTGTCACGATCGCGTTGCGCGACCCTGCGGCGACTACCGTTCTCGCCGGACTGGGCGGTCGCGCCGCGATCGCCCAACGCTTTGCCTGGTATCAGACCGCCAAGACCGTCGCCGGTTCCGTAGGGCAGTTCAGCGCCGGGCTGCTGCTTACTGTGCTCCTGGATGACTACGCCGCGGTGTTCGCTCTGGCCGCTGTCGTGTCGGCATTGCCGCTCGGGCTCGTGCTGTGGCGACTGCGCGGACCGACAGTCACGGCGCTCAAGCTGCCCCCACGCCAACCCCACGATCCGGTACCACCACGACTGCTCCGCGCCGTGCTCCCGTACGCCGGACTCGGTTTCCTCGCCACCGGCACCGCCTACCTGATGACCAACCTTCTGCCCGTGCTTGTGGTGGAGTACGCCAACCTCCCCGCCGCTGCCGCCGGCTCGCTCTACCTCGTCACGGCGATCGTCGGCCTGTCCGGACCCGGTTGGGGCTGGCTCGCCGACCACGTCAGCCACAGTCTCGTGCTCAGCATGCGCGCTATCGGCAACGTGTTGTCCTCGCTCATCTGGCTGGTCGCTCCAACCTACCCGGGCCTGCTCGCCGGCAAGGCAGCCGACGACCTTGGCAAGGCGGCATTTCGACCCGCCTGGGGTGCGCTGATGGGCCGGATCGCCGACATAGACCCCCGCCGACGCGCC
>JACCUZ010000457.1 GCA_013698395.1 Sporichthyaceae bacterium | reverse complement strand
TGCTGCACGACGGCAGCGAGTTCTTCGTCGGTCACTATTACGTTGACGCGGCGCAGGCCGTACGCCTGGTCCGGGAGGCCGGCGGCGTCCCGGTGTTCGCCCATCCGGCGGCGGCGCGTCGCGGCCGGACCGTCGATGACGCCGCGATCGCCGCGCTGGCCGGGGCTGGCCTCGCCGGCCTCGAGGTCGACCACCGCGACAACCCACCGCAGGCCCGGGAGCACCTGCGGGGGCTGGCGCGCGAGCTCGGGCTGCTGGTCACCGGGGCCAGCGACTACCACGGCACCGGCAAGGAGAACCGGCTCGGTGAGCACACCACTGACCCTGAGGTCGTCGATGCGTTGCTGGCGCAGGCCGGCGAGGTGACAGCGGTCGTGCGCTCGTGACCCCGGGCGCTCTCGGGTGAGCCGATGACCGCCGCCGACGGCAAGCTCTTCGTCGAGGTGTTCGTCACCTTGTTCGTGATCATGGATCCGCCGGGCACGATCCCGCTGTTTCTCAGCCTCACCAGCGGGCGCTCACACAGAATGCGCAAGCGCCTGGCGGGCCAGGCGGTGCTGGTCGCCCTCGTGGTCATCGTGGTGTTCGCGCTCTTCGGGCAGTCGATCCTGAGATATCTCGGCATCACGTTGCCGGCGATGCAGGCCGCAGGTGGCCTGTTGCTCCTGCTGGTGGCGCTCGAGCTGCTGACCGGCAAGGCCGACGAGCCGGTGGAGACGGCCAACGTCAACGTCGCGCTGGTGCCGCTCGGCACGCCGCTGCTCGCCGGGCCCGGCGCGATCGTCGCGACGATCGTGTTCGTCCAACGTGTCGACGACACGTGGGAGGCGGCGGCTCTCGGCGCTGGCATCGTCGCCGTACATTTCGTGCTCTGGCTCTTCATGCGGTTCTCCGTCGTCATCATCCGGGTCATCAAGGACAGCGGCGTCACCCTGATCACCCGCATCGCCGGGCTGCTGCTGTCCGCGATCGCCGTCCAGCTCGTCGCCGACGCGGTGACCGCGTTCGTGCAGGGCGCATGATTGCCGGCTGAGTCAGCGCAGCTGGGCCCAGAAGGAGAGCAGTGCCGCTGCCGTCTCGGCAGGGCGTTCGGCGGCCGGCGAGTGCCCCGCCCCCGTGATGACCTGCACCCGGGCGCGCAGGCGGCGAGCCATCGCGGCCTGCGACACCGGCGGCCAGGCGTCGTCGGCCTCGCCGTAGACGACGAGCACCGGAAGGTCCACGGTGGCCAGCTCGTCGAGCCGGTCCTCCTCCGTCAGCAGCTGCTCGGCCATCCGCAGCAGCGCTACCGGGTCATTGGCCACGAAGCGCCGGTGCAGCCACGCCTCGACGTCCGGTGGCGGCGGGACCGCCTCGGTCTGCGCCTCCAGCTGCCGCTTGGCCATCCAGATCGACTCGATGTCCATCACCGGCAGCGCCTGCGAGATCAGCTCCAGGTTGCTGGCCGCCGGGTGGGGGATCGCGGCCGGGCCGCACGACATCAGAGTCAGCGAGCGGAGCGCGGCCGGCTCAGCGAGGGCAGCCGCGCGGGCCACCAGACCCCCGAAGGAGTGGCCGACGAGGTGCACCGGTTCGCCGAGGTGGTGCGCCACAGCGACCACATCCTCCGCGAGGACCTTGATGTCATACGCCGACGGATCACCGTCACCGGGCGACTCGAACTGACCACGCTGGTCGATCGCCACCACCTGGTGACCCGCCTCGGCCAGGGGCTCGAGGACGGCGATGAAGTCCTCCTTGGACCCGGTGAACCCGGGGACCAGCACGGCCGGCCCACCGTCAGCGCCCGCTGTCGGCGAGGCGACCAGAGCAGCCAGCCTCCCCCGCGCGGCGGGCACCTCGGCGGTGCGCGCACAGGCCGGCAGGTCGAAAAACGGCGGCGTGCTCATGGATCGGGACGCTACCCGGGCCCGCTGCCCGTCTGGTGCCCGGAGGGGCCACAATGACGGCCGTGAGCCGCATCGTCGCCGTTGCCAACCAGAAGGGCGGTGTGGCCAAGACCACCACTGTCGCTTCGCTGGGCACCGCGCTGGCGGAGCTCGGCCGCAAGGTCCTCCTCGTCGACCTCGACGCGCAGTCTTGCTTGACCTTCTCGCTCGGGCTCGACCCGGAGCTCGTCGAGCTCAGCGTGCATGACGTGCTTCTCGGGCGGGTCGGAGCCGCGATGGCGATCCAGCCCACCGAGGACGGCGTAGACCTGCTCCCGGCCACCATCGAGCTCGCCGGCACCGAGGCCCAGCTGCTGTCCCGGCCCGGTCGGGAGTATGTGCTGCGGACCGCCCTGGAGGAGGTCAGCTCGGCGTACGACGTGATCTTGCTCGACTGTTCGCCGTCGCTGGGCGTCCTCACCCTCAACGCGCTGACCGCCGCCGACGACGTGATCATCCCGTTGCAGTGCGAGATGCTCTCGCACCGCGGCGTCGGGCAGCTGCTCGACACCGTTCACGACGTGCAGCGCATCCTGAACCCGTCGCTTCGGGTGCTCGGAGTGCTGCCCACGATGTACGACGGCCGCACGAACCACGCCCAGGCCGTGCTGGCCGACGTCTCGGGCCGGTATGGCCTTGACGTACTGCAGCCGCCGATTCCCAAGTCCATCCGGTTCGCCGAGGCGCCGGCGGCCGGCCGGTCCGTGTTGTCCACGGCTCGTCGGACACGCGGCGCCGAGGCCTATCGCGAACTGGCTGCCGGACTCTTCGGGTGACCGAGCAGGGGTTCGACCGGCTGCGCCGTCGCGGGCCTGACGGCGGGCCGGGGGGCCCGCCCGCTGACCCGCTCGGACGGCGGGCGCTCTACAGCACCGCCCGGCAGTCACCGGCGCTCGGCACGGTGACCATCACCTGCTCGTCATGCAAGGAGACCGCGGTGACGTCGCCGCGGGGCCTGATCGGCCTTGCCCTGCCGTCGATCCATCTTCCGGTGCTGAGGCGCGACCACTCGTCGTGGATGCGGTGTCCCTCGTGTGGCCGGCGGACATGGGTGCGGCTCGGCCTGCGGCTCTAGCCCCCGCTAGCCCGCCTCACCGGAGGACTCTGCGTTGCCAGCGGTCCCTGCCGCCCCGCGCCCCCGGCCGCCCCGGGTGCGCTGGCG
>JACCUZ010000431.1 GCA_013698395.1 Sporichthyaceae bacterium | reverse complement strand
TCCTGGACCAGTCGGCGGACGAGCCCGTCGTCGCCACGAGCCCAGCCATCCGCACCACGCCACCCCAGCGCCGTCCCGCCGCCGGGAACCAACGGAGCAAGCCGCGCAAGGGCGCGAACCGCAGCCGCTCGGGCAAGAAGCGCCGCTGATGTCGGAAGTGGGGGAAGAGCTGGCCGACCGGCTGCGGGCGCACATCCGGGATGTGCCGGACTTTCCCCGGCCGGGCATCGACTTCAAGGACATCACCCCGCTGCTCGCCGACCACGCCACGTTCTCCGCCACGGTCGACGCGCTGGCGGCGCCCCACCGTGGGTCCGCCATCGACGTCGTCGCCGGCATCGAGGCGCGCGGGTTCGTCCTCGGCGCGCCGGTGGCGTTGATCTTGGGGGCCGGGTTCGCCCCCGTACGCAAGAAGGGAAAGCTGCCCGGCTCAACGGTCGAGGCGTCGTACGACCTCGAGTACGGCTCGGCGACCCTGGAGGTGACCTCGGACGCGTTCGCGCCCGCGGCCCGGGTGCTGGTCATCGACGACGTCCTCGCGACGGGCGGCACCGCCGCAGCCACCGTGGACCTGGTGCGCCGCTGCGGTGCCGAGGTCATCGGGGTGTCCGTACTGCTGGAGCTCGGCTTTCTCGACGGCCGAGCCGCTCTCGTCGCGGTCGGCGTCGAGGACCCGCACGCGCTGCTGACTTTCTGACATCTGCCGGCGCTTCCGGACTGGCGCGGCAGCCACCTCGGCGAGCCGGCGGCTAGACTCGGTGTCTCGTCAACGATTTCTGCGGAGCCGCGCGTGGCCGATGCGCCCTCGTCCAGCCCGGTCAGCACCCCGGTCGACCTCGACCCCGTGCTCCCGGCGGGGGCGGACGCGCCGGTCCAGGAACCCGCCACCGGCACCACCTCGCCCTCGACGTCGCGTCGGATGCGGGCGCGGCTCGCGCGGCTGGGCGCCCAGCGAACCAGCCAGAACCCCGTGCTGGAGCCGTTGTTCCGGATCGTGCGCCAGACCCACCCCAAGGCCGATCTGCGCTTGATCGAGCGTGCCTACGACATCGCCGAGCACCACCACCGCGGGCAGCTGCGCAAGAGCGGGGATCCCTACATCACCCATCCGCTGGCCGTGACGACGATCCTCGCCGAGCTCGGAATGACGCCGCCGACCCTGTGCGCGGCGCTGCTGCACGACACGATCGAGGACACCGCCTACACCCTGCCGGCCCTGCGCGCCGACTTCGGCGACGAGGTCGAGGCCCTGGTCGACGGCGTCACCAAGCTCGACAAGGTGAAGTACGGCGAGTCGGCCCAGGCCGAGACCGTGCGCAAGATGGTGGTCGCGATGGCCCGCGACATCCGCGTGCTGGTCATCAAGCTCGCCGACCGGCTGCACAACATGCGGACCATCCGCTACCTGCGCCAGGAGAAGCAGGAGCAGAAGGCGCGGGAGTGCCTCGAGATCTTCGCGCCGCTGGCCCACCGGCTGGGCATGAACACCATCAAGTGGGAGCTCGAGGACCTCTCGTTCGCCTGCCTCTACCCCAAGGTCTACGACGAGATCGTGCGCCTGGTGTCCGACCGCCAGCCGAGCCGCGACGACTACCTCAGCGGGGTCATCGAGCAGGTCACCGACGACCTCAAGGGCGCGAAGATCCACGCCCAGGTCACCGGTCGGCCCAAGCACTACTACTCGATCTACCAGAAGATGATCGTGCGCGGCCGCGACTTCACCGACATCTACGACCTGGTGGGCATCCGGGTGCTGGTCGACTCGGTCCGCGACTGCTACGCCGCTCTGGGCAGTGTCCACGCGCGGTGGAACCCGGTGCCCGGCAGGTTCAAGGACTACATCGCGATGCCCAAGTTCAACATGTACCAGTCGCTGCACACCACGGTGATCGGGCCTGAGGGCAAGCCGGTCGAGCTGCAGATCCGTACGTTCGCGATGCACCGGCGCGCGGAGTACGGCGTCGCCGCCCACTGGAAGTACAAGGGCGACCCCTCCGCGACGTCGGCGGACGGCGCGCGCAGCGCCAAGACGTTCGACCCCACCGACACCAGCGCCAACGACATGGCCTGGCTGCGCCAGCTCCTGGACTGGCAGAAGGAGACCCAGGACCCCGGCGAGTTCCTCGAGAGCCTGCGGTTCGACCTCAAGTCCGCCGAGGTTTTCGTCTTCACACCCAAGGGCGACGTGATCGCCCTGCCTGCCGGGGCGACACCGATCGACTTCGCCTACGCCGTGCACACCGAGGTCGGGCACCGCTGCATCGGTGCCCGGGTCAACGGGCGGCTGGTGCCGCTGGAGTCCACCCTCGACAACGGGGACCTCGTCGAGGTGTTCACCTCCAAGGCGCAGGGCGCCGGGCCGAGCCGCGACTGGCTGACCTTCGTCAAGAGCCCGCGCGCCCGCAACAAGATCCGCGCCTGGTTCTCCAAGGAACGGCGCGAGGAGGCCATCGAGCAGGGCCGGGACGCGATCGCCAAGGCGATGCGCAAGCAGAACCTGCCCATCCAGCGGCTGGCGTCGACCGAGACGCTGACCTCGCTCGCCCATGAGCTGCGGTACGCCGACATCTCCGCGCTCTACGCCGCCATCGGCGAGAACCACGTGTCGGCGCAGTCGGTCGTGTCGCGCCTTGTCGAGTCGCTGGGCGGCGAGGAGGGGGCCAGCGAGGACTTCGCCGAGGTCACGACGCCCGGGGTGCGCTCGCGACCGCGTACGACCACTGACCCCGGCGTCGTCGTCAAGGGCGCCTCGGACATCTGGGTGAAGCTCGCTCGCTGCTGCACGCCGGTCCCCGGCGACTCGATTGTCGGGTTCGTGACCCGTGGGAGAGGGGTCTCGGTCCACCGCTCCGACTGTGTCAACGCTGTGGCGCTGGGGGCGCAGGCGGACCGCATGGTCGAGGTGGAGTGGGCGCCGTCAGCGTCCTCGGTGTTCCTCGTAGCCATCCAGGTCGAGGCTCTCGACCGGTCGCGGCTGCTCTCCGACGTGACCCGGGTGCTCTCGGACCAGCACGTCAACATCCTCTCGGCGTCGGTGACCACCACGCGGGACCGGGTGGCGATCTCGCGGTTCACCTTCGAGATGGGCGACCCGGCGCACCTCGGGCATGTCCTCAAGGCCGTGCGCGGCGTGGACGGCGTCTTCGACGTCTACCGGGTGACCAGCGGCCAGTCCTGACCATCCTTCTGACAGGAGAGCTGCCATGCGCAGGATCGAGCACTGGATCGGCGGCACGGAGACGGCCGGCTCCTCCACCCGGAGCGCGCCGGTGTGGGACCCGGCCACCGGTGCGCAACAGGCTGAGGTGATGCTGGCGGAGGCCGCCGACGTCGACGCGGCGGTCCAGGCGGCCAGCAAGGCCTTCGACGACTGGCGCGAGGTCTCCGTCGTACGCCGATCCAAGATTCTGTTCGCTTTCCGCGAGCTGGTCGAGCGGCACAGTGGCGAGCTTGCGCGCATGATCTCCGCCGAGCACGGCAAGGTCGTGGCCGACGCGTCGGGCGAGGTGGCTCGCGGCCTGGAGGTGGTCGAGTTCGCGTGCGGCGTGCCGCAGCTGCTCAAGGGCGAGTTCTCCGAGCAGGTGTCCACCGACGTGGACTCCTTCTCCTTCCGTCAACCGCTGGGGGTGGTGGCGGGCATCACGCCGTTCAACTTCCCGGTCATGGTGCCCATGTGGATGCACCCGGTCGCCATCGCGACGGGTAACGCTTTCGTCCTCAAGCCGAGCGAGCGCGACCCTTCGGTGTCGAACTTCGTCGCCGCGCTCTACGCCGATGCCGGGCTCCCGGACGGGGTCTACAACGTCGTACACGGGGACAAGGTCGCGGTCGACGCCATCCTCGACCATCCCGAGATCGCCGCTGTGTCCTTCGTGGGGTCCACGCCGATCGCGCGCTACATCTACGAACGCGGGACATCGTCCGGCAAGCGCGTGCAGGCTCTGGGCGGCGCGAAGAACCACGCCGTGGTGCTGCCCGATGCCGACCTCGACTTCACGGCGGAGCACCTGGTCGCGGCCGGTTACGGATCCGCGGGCCAGCGCTGCATGGCGATCTCAGCGGTGGTCGCCGTGGGCGACGCCGGCGACCGGTTGGTCGACAAGCTGCAGTCACTGACCGAGGCGCTGCGGCTCGGACCCGGGTCGGAGAAGTCCTCCGATCTCGGCCCGGTCGTGACCCGCGAGGCTCAGGAACGCGTCACCGGCTACATCACCCGAGGAGCAGACGCCGGGGCGCGGTTGGTCGTGGACGGCCGCGGTGCTCAGGTCGAGGGGCACGAGGACGGCTTCTTCGTCGGCCCGAGCCTGTTCGACCACGTGACTCCGGACATGGACATCTACACCGACGAGATCTTCGGTCCCGTGCTGGTGGTGCTGCGCGCTGGGACGGCGGACGAGGCGATCGACCTGGTCAACGCGAACCCCTACGGCAACGGCACGGCCATCTTCACCTCGAGCGGCCAGGCGGCCCGGGTCTTCCAGCGCCGGGTGACCGCCGGGATGATCGGGGTCAACGTCCCCATCCCGGTGCCGATGGCCTTCCACTCCTTCGGGGGGTGGAAGGACTCGCTGTTCGGCGATCGGCACGTACACGGTCCGGAAGGTGTCGGCTTCTACACGCAGGCCAAGGTGGTCACCAGCCGCTGGCCGCAACCGACCGACGCCAGCGGCGCCGGCCTGAGCTTCCCGACGTCCCACTGACCCGCTGCAGCCCGCAACGCCGCGAGGCCGCGCGTCAGCTGAATTCGGCGAGGGTCTTCTCGGCCTCGGCCAGCCAGGAACGGCGGGCGTCGGCCGCCTCGGTGGCCTGGGCGGCCTTCTTCTCGTTCCCGGCGACCCGCGCCGCCGCCGCGTCCCTGTCGAGCCCGGCAATGCTGGACTGCAACTGGGCGACGGTTGCCTCTGCGCGGGCCCGGGCTTCCGGGTTGGTCTTCGCCCATGCGGAGTCCTCGGCGGCGCGCACCGCCTCGTCGACCTTGCGCAGCCGACCCTCGATCGCGTCCCGGTCGCCGCGCGGGACGTGGCCGACCGCCTCCCACTTCTCGTGGATCGACCGCAGCACGGAACGGGCCGACCTGTGGTCGGTGACCGGAAGGACCCCCTCGGCCTGGGCGAGCAGCGCGCGCTTCTTGTCGAGGTTCTCGGAGAGGTCGGCGTCGCGCGCAGACAAGACGGCATTGCGTGCCTCGAAAAAGGTGTCCTGCGCCGCTCGGAACCGGGCCCAGAGGTCGTCCTCGACGTCGCGCCGCGCGCGGCCGGACGCCTTCCACTGCGCCATGAGGTCGCGGAACCTCTTGGCCGTCTCGCCCCACTCCTTGGAGCCCGCCAGCCCTTCCGCCTCCTTGACGATCTTCTCCTTACCGACCGCTGCCTCGCCGCGCTGCTCGTCGAGCTGGGCGAAGTGGGCACGCCGGTGCTTGTCGAACGTCGTCCGCGCGGCGCTGAACCGCTTCCACAGTGCGTCGTCACCTTTGCGGTCCAGCCGCGGGGCCGCCTTCCACTCATCGAGCAGGGCGCGCAGCCGGTCCCCGGTCTGCTTCCACTGCTGTGAGGTCGAGAGCAACTCGGCCTCGGCGACGATGCGCTCCTTGAGGGCGGTCGCCCGTTCGCGTGCTTTGACCCGCTCGGCCTCTCGCCGAGCCCGGCGCTGGGCGACAGCGTCGGTGAGCGCGTCCAGACGGGTGAGCAGCGCTGCAAGGTCGCCGACAGCGTGGGCGTCCGTGACCGCTGTGCGCAGCTGGTCGATCAAGGTGCCAGCGTCCTGCAGGCTCACTCCGCCCGCCGCGACGCGCTGCTCAAGGAGCTGCACCTGTCCGACTATCTCGTCGAACTTGCGTCCGAAATAGGCCAGCGCGTCGGCCGGCTCCGCGCCGGGATAGGACCCCACTGGGCGTTCCCCGTCCGGGGTACGGACGTAGACGGTCCCGTCGTCGCCGACCCGGCCCCACTCGGCCGGGTCAGAAGTCGGAGCGGGCTGGGTCGCCGAAGCAGGCGAAGCTGACGCGGGAACCGGCGCCGGGGTCGCCGGTTCGGGCGCCGGGGTCGCCGGTTCGGGCGCCGGGGTAACCGGCTCGGGCGCCGGGGTAACCGGTTCGGGCGCCGGAATTCCCGGGTCGGCGTCCGGCAGCGGTGCCGCCGGCACCTCACCAGTCGGTGACGGCGGCGACGCGAGCTGCTCGCTCACCTCAGGCCTGCCCGATCCTGACCCGCTCGATGGTGACCGGCTGCGCGGGCTTGCCGTCTCCTCCGCCGCCCTCCACGCCCTGTTCGGCCACCGCTTCGACGATGTCGAGTCCCTCGGTGATGGTGCCGAAGACGGTGTAGTTCGGCGGCAGCGTCGTGTCCCGGTAGACGAGGAAGAACTGGCTGCCGTTGGTGCCGGGGCCGGCGTTCGCCATCGCCACCGTGCCCGCCGGGTAGTCGTTCTCGGCGTCCGTGGGCAGGTTTTCCTCGCCGAACTGGTAGCCCGGCCCGCCGCCGCCGCTGCCCGTCGGGTCGCCGCACTGCAGGACGAAGATGTTCTCCGTGGTCAGCCGGTGGCACGAGGTCTTGTCGAAGTACTTCTGCTCGGCCAGGTGCCGAAAGCTGGTCGTCGTGCACGGCGCCTTGTTCGCCGCCATGCTGATCGTGACGTCCCCCCGGTCGGTGATCAGCGTCGCACTGAACGGCTTCGTCGAGGACTTCTTGTCGTACGTCGGGAGCCCGACGTCCGTCGCCGCCTCGTCCGGAGTGTCCGTGTAGGTGCAGCCGGCCGCGCCGGTCGCCGAGGGGCTCTCGGTCGGCGAGGCCGATGCCGAGGACGACGTAGCGGTGGCCGTCGGGCTGGACGGGTCAGCCGTCGCGACCGTGTTCTCGTCGTCGCCGCCGAGGGTCAGGGCGAGCGCGACGACCCCGGCGACTACGAGCAGTACCGCCGTCGCCACAGCGGTGCCCTGCTGGATGCGGCGACGACGGGCCGCAGCCGCCCGGCGACGGGCCTGCTGGCGCTCGTAGCGCTCCCTCGCCAGCTGCCGCTCCCGCTTCACGCTGCCCGCCACCCGCCTGGCCCTCCTGTTCCCTCGTCGTCCCTTGTCGCTGATCCGTCCGGCCGCCCAGTCTAGGAGGGCGGGTCGCTGCTCCGGCACAACGCGTTCGCGAGGCCGCGATGGCCGCCGGTAGGCTCGATCCCTGCTGTCCCACCCCTGTTCGTCCGCGTGACCGAAAGGTGCTCGTGCTCATCACCGGCTTCCCCGCCGCTGCGTTCGGCACCAACTGCTACGTCGTGGCGCCCGGTCCTGGGGAGCAGGCCGTCGTGGTGGACCCTGGCATCGACGTGGTCGACCAGCTCGACGAGGTGCTACGCGAGCACCGATTGCAGCCGGTGGCCGTGCTGCTCACCCATGGCCACCTCGACCACACGTTCTCGGTCACCCCCGTGTGTGGCGCGCGCGGCATCCCCGCGTACCTCCATCCCGGCGACGACCACATGCTCGCCGACCCGCTGAGCGGCGTCTCGGCGGACACAGCGGCGCTCTTCGGTGGGCGGTTGCAGTGGTCCGAACCCGATGACGTCCGGCCGCTCAACGACGGCGAGCCTCTCAACCTCGCCGGCCTCCAGATCACAGTCGACCACGCGCCGGGCCACACGCCCGGCTCGGTGGCGTTCCGGTTGCCGCGCGCCGAGGCGGATCCGGAGGTGATGCTCAGCGGGGACCTGCTCTTCGCCGGCTCCATCGGACGTACGGACCTGCCCGGCGGTGACACTGCCCAGATGATGGCGAGCCTCGCGCGCACCGTGCTCACGCTGGACGACGACGTCGTCGTGCTGCCCGGCCACGGCCCCGAGACGACGGTCGGCCGGGAACGCGCGACCAACCCGTTCCTGCGCAACCTCGCGGCGGCTCCCGCGCGGGGTCTCTGACTGCTGATGAGTAAACCGGCGCCGCTGAGCGGCTTTCCCGAGTGGTTGCCGCGTCAGCGGATCGTCGAGCAGCACGTTCTCGACGTGCTGCGCGAGGTCTTCGAGCTGCACGGATTCGCCTCGGTCGAGACACGCGCGGTCGAGCCACTCGACCAGCTGCTGCGCAAGGGCGAGACGGACAAGGAGGTGTACGTCCTCCGGCGCCTGCAGGCGAGCGAGGACACCACCGACGACCTGACCGCAGGTTCGCTCGGACTGCACTTCGATCTCACGGTGCCGCTGGCCCGCTACGTGCTCGAGCACGCCGGTCACCTCGACTTCCCGTTCCGGCGCTACCAGATCCAGCGGGCCTGGCGGGGGGAGCGGCCGCAGGAGGGCCGCTACCGGGAGTTCACCCAGGCCGACGTCGATGTCATCGGCCGGGACGAGCTGTCCTTCCACCACGAGGTGGAAGTCGCGCAGGTGATGGCCGAGGTCTTCGCGCGGCTGCCGTTGCCGCCGGTGCGGATGCAGGTGAGCAGCCGCAGGCTGATCGAGGGTTACTACCGCGGCATCGGCGTCGGAGCAGACGGCACGGATGATGACATCGCCGAGGTGATGCGGGCCGTCGACAAGCTGGACAAGCTCGGTCCTGACTCGGTCCGACGGCTGCTCGTCGACGAGTGCGGCCTCACCCCGGACCAGGCGCGGGCCTGTCTTGCTCTCACCGAGGTGACCGCGGACGGTGACGACCTGGCCAAAAAGGTGGCCGGCCTCGGCGTCTCCCACCCACTGCTCGACGAAGGCGTCGACGAGCTGTGCCGGGTCCTTCAGGGCACCGCCGCCCTCCGCTCGGAAGAATTCTCCGTCGTCGCCGAGCTGCGCATCGCGCGGGGTCTGGACTACTACACCGGCACCGTGTACGAGACGCGGATGGCCGGCTTCGAGCACCTGGGCTCCATCTGCTCGGGCGGGCGCTACGACGCGCTGGCCAGCGACGGTCGGTCGACGTACCCGGGGGTGGGGATCTCGCTCGGCGTCACCCGCGCACTGGCTCCGCTGCTCGCACGTGGCTTGCTCACCGCGTCGCGGTCCACGCCGGCCTGCGTGCTGGTGGCCCTGCCCGACGAGGCGTCACGGGCGTCGGTCGACGTAGTCGCCGGAGAGCTCCGGCGTCGCGGCATCGCCACCGAGACCTCGCCTGCCGCGGCGAAGTACGGCAAGCAGATCCGGTACGCCGAACGGCGCGGCATCCCGTTCGTCTGGTTTCCCCAGGTCGACGGCGGCCACCAGGTCCGTGACATCCGCTCCGGTGAGCAGGTCGACGCACATCCCGCGGCCTGGGTCCCGCCCGCCGACGACCTGCACCCGACCGTGTCGAGAGGCGCACCGTGATCCGCACTCACACCGCCGGTTCCCTTCGCGCCCCCCACGCCGGGGAGACCGTCACCCTCGCCGGCTGGGTCGCGCGCCGGCGCGACCACGGCGGTGTCGCGTTCGTCGACCTGCGGGACGCTAGCGGCCACGTGCAGGTGGTGATCCGCGACGAGGACCTGGCGGCCGGGCTGCGCAACGAGTTCTGCTTGCGGGTGGTCGGGGACGTGGCGCTGCGCCCGGAGGGCAACGCCAACCCCAACCTGCCGACCGGAGAGGTCGAGGTCGTGGCGAAGGCGGTCGACGTGCTCAGCGAGTCGGCTCCGTTGCCGTTCCAGATCGACGATCACGTCGAGGTGGGCGAGGAGGCCCGACTGCGGCACCGCTATCTCGACCTCCGCAGGCCCGGTCCGGCGCGGGCGATCCGGCTGCGCAGCGAGGTGAGCCGGGTGGCGCGGGCGGTGCTCCACTCGCGGGACTTCGTCGAGATCGAGACGCCGACGTTGACGCGCTCGACACCGGAGGGGGCGCGCGACTTCCTGGTGCCGGCCCGGCTGCAGCCGGGCAGCTGGTACGCCCTGCCGCAGTCACCCCAGCTGTTCAAGCAGCTGCTGATGGTGGCCGGAATGGAGCGCTACTTCCAGATCGCCCGCTGCTACCGCGACGAGGACTTCCGCGCGGACCGGCAGCCGGAGTTCACCCAGCTCGACATCGAGCTGAGCTTCGCCGACCAGGACGACGTCATCGATCTCGCCGAGGCGGTGACGAGCGCACTGTGGCGGCTGGTCGGGCACGAGATGGCGCTGCCGGTGCCGAGGATGACGTACGCCGAGGCGATGGCCCGTTTCGGCAGCGACAAGCCGGACCTCCGCTTCGGACAGGAGCTGGTCGCCTGCACCGAGTTCTTCGCCGAGACGCCGTTCCGGGTGTTCCAGGCCGACTACGTCGGCGCGGTGGTCATGCCCGGCGGCGCGGCGCAGTCTCGCAAGGAGCTCGACGGCTGGCAGGACTGGGCGAAGGCCCGGGGGGCGCGCGGTCTGGCGTACGTCCTCGTCGGGCCGGACGGTGAGCTGGGCGGACCCACGGCGCGGAACCTGTCCGACGCGGAGCGGGCGGGTTTGTGCTCCCACGTCGGTGCCGACCCTG
>JACCUZ010000424.1 GCA_013698395.1 Sporichthyaceae bacterium | reverse complement strand
GCCGACGCCTCCACGACCCAGGCCACCCGTCGCGGCAGCCACACCGAGAGCACGAGCAGCACCGGCATGGCCGCCACGAGCACGCCGGCCAGGGTCGCGACCTGCTCGACTGTGTCCTGGTAGCTCTGCGCCGACGCGGCCAGCTCGCGGCTTGTCGAGGCCAGCTCGCGGAACGGCCGGGCCAGCGTCTCGCCGACCAGCGGCGCCTCGCGTACGTCGCGGGCCGCCTCCCGCAACCGGCCATTGAGCCGAAGCGCGGTCGCCTCCGCGTCCCGCCCGGGAGTGGCCAGCTCGGCCACCCGCGCGTACGTCCCGCGCCCGAGGCGCACCGCCAGCCAGCACACGACGAGCACGGTCAGGTCACCGAGCACCTGTCCGAGCAGCCGCCCAGGTCGGTCCGCGTAGAGCTTCATCCGCACGGCCTTCCCGCGTACGGAGGTGGCTAGACTCCCGGCCCGACAACAACGACGTCCGCGCGAGCGGCCGACAAGGGCCTGTCACAGAAGGACGCTGATAGCCGTGAAGGTCGGCATCCCCCGCGAGGTCAAGAACCACGAGTACCGCGTCGCCATCACACCCGCCGGCGTCCATGAGCTCGTCCGGCACGGCCACGAGGTGCTCGTCGAGAAAGCCGCTGGCACGGGGTCCTCCATCCCGGACGCCGACTATGTCGCGGCCGGTGCGCGGATCCTGGACTCGGCGGACGAGGTGTGGGCAGCCGGCGAGCTGGTCCTCAAGGTCAAGGAGCCGACCGAGGAGGAGTACGGGCGGATGCAGGAGGGGCAGACCCTCTTCACCTACCTGCACCTGGCCGCGTCCAAGGCCTGCACGGATGCCCTGATCGACAGGAAGGTCACCGCGGTCGCCTACGAGACCGTGGAGCTGCCCAACCGCTCGCTTCCCCTGCTCGCGCCCATGTCGGAGGTCGCCGGCCGGCTGGCACCGCAGGTCGGCGCCCACACCCTGATGCGCGCCGAGGGCGGCCGGGGGATCCTGATGGGCGGGGTGTCGGGGGTCTACGCCGCGAAGGTCGTGGTCATCGGCGCCGGCGTGTCGGGCATGAACGCGGCAGCGATCGCGCTCGGCATGCAGGCCGAGGTGCTCCTGCTCGACAAGGACATCGACCGGCTGCGACAGGCCGACCGGATCTACCAGGGCCACCTGCAGACGGTGGCGTCGAACTCCTACGAGGTCGAGCGCGCCGTCCTCGACGCCGACCTGGTCATCGGCGCGGTCCTGGTGCCCGGGGCGAAGGCCCCGATGCTGGTGAGCAACGAGCTGGTCTCCCGGATGCGGCCGGGCTCGGTGCTGGTGGACATCAGCATCGACCAGGGCGGCTGCTTCGAGGACTCCCGCCCCACCACGCACGCCGACCCCACGTACGCCGTGCACGACTCGGTCTTCTACTGCGTCGCCAACATGCCCGGAGCGGTGCCGCACACGTCGACCTACGCGCTGACCAACGTCACGCTGCCCTACGCGATCGAGCTCGCCGACCACGGCTGGCGGGAGGCCCTGCGCGCGGACCCGGCGTTGGCGCTCGGCCTGAACACCCACGACGGTCACATCACCTACGGCCCGGTCGCCGAGGCCCACGGCGCCCAGGTGCTCGAGCTCGACGAGGTGCTCGCCTGAGCGGCGCGGCATGACGGTGCTGCAGGACGGGCTGCGGACCTACCTCGACCATCTGGCGGTCGAGCGCGGTCTCGCGCCCAACACCCTGGCCTCCTACCGCCGGGACCTGCGCCGCTACCTCGCGCACCTCAGCGCGAGGGACGTGAGCGACCCGTCAGCCGTCGGTGAGCAGGACGTCACGTCGTTCCTCGTCGCGCTGCGGGAAGGCGACGAGGAGCATCCACCACTGGCCGCCAACTCCGCTGCTCGAGCGGTGGTCGCGGTGCGGGGGTGGCACCGCTTCCTGGTGCGGGAGGGCACCAGCACTGCTGACCCCGCCCGCTCCGTCCGGCCCCCGACGCCGCCGAAGCGGCTGCCGAAGGCGATCTCGGTCGAGGAGGTGGAGGCGCTGTTGGCGGCCGCCGGCGGGGACGAGACGCCCCGAGCCGTGCGCGACCGGGCCCTGCTCGAGCTGCTGTACGGCTGCGGCGCGCGCATCTCGGAGATTGTGGGTCTCGACGTCGACGAGCTGGACCTCGACTCCGGGACGGTCCGGCTGCTGGGAAAGGGCAGCAAGGAACGGATCGTGCCGGTCGGGTCGTACGCCAGGGACGCCGTGTCCGGGTACCTCGTCCGCGGCCGCCCAGCCCTGGTCGCAGCGGGACACGGGTCGCCGGCGCTGTTCCTCAACGTACGCGGCGGGCGGTTGTCCCGGCAGAGCGCCTGGACCTTGCTGCGGGCGGCCGCCGAGCGGGCCGGCATCCGCAAGCC
>JACCUZ010000388.1 GCA_013698395.1 Sporichthyaceae bacterium | reverse complement strand
GTGGTGAAGGCTGCGTCTCGGCCGCTCAGCCCACGCTCGCGCAACAGAGCTGGCAGCACGAGGTTGCCGAACGCGTCACGTTCCCGAACCGCCCCCATCACGTCGAGAGCGACGGTCCTGGCGACGTCTGGTTGCCCGAGGCGGCGGCGCGCCACCTCAACTCGTCCCGTCTCCCAGGGAGCCGCCCTCGACCGGTCGCGCCCCTCGCGCCCACGCGGCCGCGTCCATCGCCCGACGGCCCGGCGCTCGCACCTCCCCGAGCGTCACCGCATGCGTGCCGGTCCCCACCAGCACCGAGCTGGCCCGGACCCGCAACTGGCCAGGAGCCAGGTCGTCGACCGCTGGCTGTTCACTGACGGGACCCAGCCGGAGCCGGCTGCCGGTGTAGGTGGTCCACGCGCCTGGCGCCGGGGTGCACGCACGGATGCGCCGGTCGACAGCGAAGGCCGGCTCGTCCCACCGCACCCGCGCATCGTCGGCGCCGATCTTGGGCGCGTACGACACTCCGTCGCGCGGCTGGGGCAGCGGCTCAAGGTCTCCGGCATCGAGTCGGTCCAGGGTCGAGACCAGCAGCCGGGCACCGCCGATCGCGAGCCGGTCGAGCAGGTCACCGGCGGTGTCCGTGGGCCGGATGGCCTCAGTAACGGAGCCGAACACCGGGCCCGCGTCCAGTTCGGGGACCAGCCGAAACGTTGTGGCTCCCGTTACCTCGTCGCCAGCGAGCAGCGCGTGCTGGACAGGTGCCGCGCCGCGCCACGCCGGGAGCAGCGAGAAGTGCAGGTTGACCCACCCGGCGGACGGCACCTCGAGCACGGCTGGCGGTAGCAGTGCCCCGTAGGCCACGACCGGACAGCAGTCCGGTGCGACCTCCCTCAGCCGGCGCAGGAAATTTGGCTCGCGGGGGCTCGCCGGGGTGAGCACCTCGATGCCCTCGGCGTCGGCCCGTTGGGCGACGGCGGATGCGACTCGGCGGCGCCCTCGGCCGGTCGGGGCGGCCGGGCGGGTGACAACGGCCGCCACCTCATGCCGGCTGGCGAGCAGCGCCGCCAGCGACGACACCGCTACGGGCGGCGTACCGGCGAAAAGCAGGCGCACCTCACCGGCCCCGACCGACGGTGGGATGGGGGGAAATCTTGACCACCGGTGGCGACTGACCGAACCACTCCGCTTCGCGGATGGCCCGCATGGCCGCCTTGCGCCCTTCCCGATCGAGTCGGTCGACGAACAAGATGCCGTCGAGATGGTCGGTCTCGTGCTGCAGCACTCGCGCCAACAGGTCCGAACCTGTTACCGCCGTCGGCTCCCCGTGCATCGAGTAGCCGGCGGCGACCACGTCGCGGGCGCGAACGCAGTCGAACGACAGCTCCGGAATCGACAGGCACCCCTCGGGGCCGTCCTGTGTCTGCACTGAGAGCGACAGGTGCGGGTTGACGAGGTGCCCGACCACACCCTCGACGGAGTAGACGAAGACCCGCAACCCGACTCCGATCTGGGGGGCGGCGAGTCCGGAACCCGGGGCATCCAGCATGGTTTCGGTGAGGTCAGCGACCAGCGCGTGCAGCTCCTTGTCGAAGTCGACGACGGGTGCGGCGGCGGTACGCAGCACCGGGTCGCCGAAGAGCCGGATCCGCTGGACTGTCACGACGACGCAGTCTACGGATCCGCCTCGCGGACTTTGGTCAACCGATCTCGACCGGATCGATCTGGATGCGGAGGGCAACCGCCTTGCGAGCGGTCCGGGTCGCCTGTAACACCCGCAGCGCCTTGGCCAGCGCCGGGCCGTGCCTGCGTGGCACTCGGACAATGACGCGGACAGCCGCCTCCTGACCGACGTGTTCGACCGGAACCGGCCCGAGAACGTCAGCGGATTGGGGCCAGTCGAAATCCAGCACCGATGCGACCTCTGGGCCCGGACCGATGATCGTTGCCAGCCGTACCGCCGGGGGCAGTCGGGCGGCGTGCCGCTCGGCCAGCTCGCGCGCGGCGAAGCCGGTCGGGTCGGCACGGACCAGCGCCTGCACAGGTATCGACGAGCCGTCACCGACCACCACCACCCGACCGGAGCGGGCCGCCGGCCGGACCAACGCGATGACGTTGAACCAACGGCGTACCGATTCCTCGGCCGTGCTCAGGTCTGGCCGGGCCAGGGCCAATCCGGTGTCCAACAACACCGCGGCCGTGTAGCCGTCGGCGGCAACCGGCTCAGCGCCCGGAGTCGCGATCACGATCTGCGGCCGGTCGTCGACGCTGTCGACGAC
>JACCUZ010000362.1 GCA_013698395.1 Sporichthyaceae bacterium | reverse complement strand
GTACGAAAGCGTCGTGACGTTGTAGCCCGGCCCGAACGGCTGCTCGGTGACCGCGGCTCCCCCGACCTGCTCGCGCGCTTCGAAGACCACCGTTCGCAGGACGGCGCGCGCCAGGTAGGCGGCGGCGACGAGGCCGTTGTGGCCGCCGCCGACGACGACCGTGTCGTAGCGGCTGCTCACCGAGCGAACCTTTCCACGGCTCAGCCGCCCGAGACAGCGAGCTCCGCCGTGGCGTCCACGAGGCCCCACGACCGGTCGTCGAGCCAGCCCTCAGGCAGGAGTACGCGGCGGGGCGACCCGAGGCGCCCCCGCGGCACACCGAGCGAGCCCTCGGGGAAGGGCTGCGCGGGGTCGAGCAGCCCGAGCAGATCGTCGAGCTCGGGCAGCGTCGACACGAGCGCCAGGGCCTGGCGGGTGTCCCCACCCACGGCGAAACCCTTGAGGTACCACGACACGTGCTTGCGGAACTCCCGGCACCCCTTGTCCTCGCCGGCCCACTCGGCCATCAGGCCGGCGTGGCGGAGCATCACGCCGGCGACCTCGCCCAGGGTGGGGTGCGGGAGGTCGGGCAGTCCCGAGAAGGCCCGGTCCAGCGACCTGAACAGCCACGGCCGCCCCAGGCACCCGCGGCCGACGACGACGCCGTCGCAGCCGGTTTGACGCATCATCCGCAACGCGTCGGTCGCCTCCCACACGTCACCGTTCCCGAGCACGGGCACCGTCGTGACGTGCTCCTTGAGCCGCGCGATTGCCGACCAGTCGGCGCCACCGGAGTAGGCCTGCGCCGCGGTTCGCCCGTGCAGGGCGACAGCCGCCACTCCCTCGTCCGCGGCGATGCGCCCGGCCTCGAGATAGGTGGACCGCTCGTCGTCGATGCCGATGCGCATCTTCATCGTCACCGGCACCCGGCCGGCGGCGCGCACCGCCGAGCGCAGCACCGCTCGGAGCAGGTCCCGCTTCCACGGCAGGGCGGCTCCCCCACCGCGGCGGGTGACCTTGGGGACCGGACACCCGAAGTTGAGGTCGATGTGATCCGCGCGGTCCTCGGCTACCAGCATGGTGACCGCCTCGCGGACCACCGAGGGGTCGACGCCGTAGAGTTGCAGGCTGCGAGGGGTCTCGTCCGGGGCGAACTCGATGAGGCGCATCGTCTCTGGGCCGCGTTCGACCAGGGCACGAGTGGTGATCATCTCGCTGACGTAGAGGCCGCCGCCGTACTCCCGGCACAGGCGGCGGAACGGCGAGTTGGTGATGCCCGCCATCGGGGCGAGCACGACCGGCGGCGTCACGACATAAGGCCCGATGCGCAGGACGGGCGCGTGGGTCGCGACTGGGTCAGCTGCCAAGGTCACGGCGACATTCTCGCAAGCGAGCAGGCGCAGCCGCACCGGAGGCCGGCGCGTCGCCCGTCGCCTGTGCCCGGTCAGCCGAGCGCGACCCTGATGACCTTGTCGTCGTCGGCACCGGGGGACCCGCGACCGTCGCGGTTTGACGTGGTGATCCACAGCGAGCCGTCGAGGGCCTTGGCGACCTGGCGGATCCGTCCGAAGCGGCCGGCGAAATGCTTCCCGATCGTTCCCGCGTTCGGCCCCCTGAGCCGCACCGAGAACACGCACTGGCCGCGCAGGGCGCCAAGCCACGCACGCCCGTTGGCCGCGGCCACGCCTGCCGGCGAGCAGGTCGACGTCGGCGACCACTGGGCCAGCGGGTCCCGGTAGCCGCCCCGGCCGTCGCCTCCCTCGACCTGCGGCCAGCCGTAGTTGGCCCCAGGCACGATCCGGTTCAGCTCGTCGGCCTGCTTCTCGCCGAACTCGCTGGCCCACAAGGTCCCGCGGGAGTCGAACGTGATGCCCTCGACGTTGCGATGACCCATCGACCAGGTGTAGTTCCCGAACGGGTTGCCCTGCGGCATGTCGCCTTGAGGGGTGAGCCTGAGCACCTTTCCGCCGAGGGAGCTCCGGCTCTGCGCGCGGGAGCTGTCTTCAGCATCTCCGGTGCTGGCATACAGCAGGCCGTCCGGGCCGAACGTGAGACCTCCCCCGTTGTGGTGGCCACTCATCGGGATGCCGGCGAGGACACGGTGGCGCTGCCCGAGCACGCCGTCGACGAAGCGCGCCCGCACGATGCGGTTGTCGTTGCGGGTCGAAAGGTAGGCGTAGACCCAGCGGTTGCTCCGGAACTCCGGGTGCAGCGCCAGCCCGAGCAGCCCGCCTTCCCCGCCCGCGGACAGCTGGCTGAACACGTCGAGGTTGCCCACGCGGGTGCGGCCGCCGCCTCTTCGCACGACGTGCACGTCTCCGCTGTCCCGTTCCCCGACGAGGGCGTTCCCGCTGGGCAAGAAGGCCACTCCCCACGGCACCGCGAGGTCCTTGGCCAGGGTCCTGCTGATCCGGGGAGCGGCGATGGCGGGTGCCTCGAGCCCTGAGCTGACGGCCAGGGCGACCCCTCCGGACGAGGCGAGCGCCGCCTTCAGCAAGGTCCGACGGCCGATGCTGGTCGATCTCGTCATGCTCGTCCCTTCCTCACCTGCAGTGTCTCTGTCTGCTCGCCACCACGCGGTCGCCTCTTATCGCCAGCGCCCGGACCGAGCGGTTGTTGTCGTTGTCGGTCTCGGTGAGCTGGTCCAACGGGTCCACGACTGTCCTGAGGCAGTAGATCCCGTTATTGAGCTTCTTCGGCAGCCGCAGGCTCTGCCCTGCCAGGAAGTTCTGGTAGACGTCCATCCAGCCGACGGAGATGCCCTGCGGTGCCCATCTGCTGCACGCTCCGTAAGCGTCACCGGACGGCCACCGGCCCAGGCGATCAGGCACTCGAGAGCTGTCCCTCAGGCAGAAGCTGACCTTGCGCCTCGTGGAGACGACGACAGGCTCCTCGGCACTCGGGTCGAGCAGCGTGTACCGCGCCGATGCCTTGAAATGCCAGTGCTCGTGGTACCGGTGGTAGACCATGCAGCCGGCCCGGTGCCGACTGACCGCGGTCTCGCGCAACGACTCGTACCTGCCGTTGCCGTTCGCGTCCCGGTAGATGATCTGAGTCGAGTTGTGCTCCCCCGGTGGACACGGATGGTTCTTGTTCGGCCGGACCTCCAGAGGCCCCAGGCCGATGTTCGCCAACGACGAGGTGAACCGCAACTTCCGGCCGCCGCGGCTGGTCTGGACCCAGAGCTGCGAGGCCCGCAGCGGTATCACGTCCGGGGCGAGCAGCCTCTTGTCCAGCGTGGGTGTCGGCGTGAGAGTGGGTGTCGGGGTCGGGGTAGGCGTCACGGTCGGGGTGTCCGTGGGTGATGGAGCGGGGGACGGTGTCTCTGTTCCGCCCAATGCCATCAGGGTCGGGAATGCGGCCGGTGCCGCGACCGCCGAGACCGCACCCGGCGCGGGGATGCTGAAGACCAGCCCGATCATGAGCGCCCCGACAGCGACTGCGTACCCCCACTTGACCTGCCGGCCGCGCCCCAACCCTGTCCCCTGCCTGCTCGTAAGCCCGTTTTGTGCCTTCTGTACAAATCGGTCGAGGGTAGCCGAGCGGAACTCGCCGGGCCGTCGAGGCGCGCCGTCGGCTCATCCCATGATCGGCAGCGACCTTGCCGACCTTGAACGCCGGCGGGTCGGCCCGACAAGGTCGCTCGGCGGGAGTCAGCAGGCGGCGGCAGTCCGCAGGCAGTCCGCAGGCGGCCAGCAGCCGGTCAGCAGCCGATGAGCCGTTTGGCGAGCCACCCCTCGACCGCGTCCAGACCGATCCGCTCCTGGGCCATCGAGTCCCGCTCCCGCACGGTGATGGCCTGATCGTCGAGCGTGTCGAAGTCGACGGTGACGCAGAACGGGGTGCCGATCTCGTCCTGCCGGCGGTACCGGCGCCCGATCGCGCCGGCGTCGTCGAACTCCACGTTCCAGGAGCTGCGCAGCGTTGCCGCGAGGTCCTTGGCTCTTGGGGTCAGGTCGGCGTTGCGTGACAGCGGCAGGACGGCGACCTTCACCGGCGCCAGCCGCAGATCAAGGGACATCACCGTCCGCTTCTCCATCACGCCCTTGGCGTTGGGTGCCTCGTCCTCGGTATAGGCGTCGAGCAGGAACGCCAGCGTCGCCCTGGTCAGCCCGGCCGCCGGCTCGACGACGTACGGCGTCCAACGCTCGCCCTTCTCCTGGTCGAAGTAGCTCAGGTCGGTCCCGGAATGCTTGCTATGCGCAGTCAGGTCGAAGTCGGTGCGGTTGGCGATGCCCTCGAGCTCGTCGAACTCCTTGCCGCCGAAGTTGAAGCGGTACTCGATGTCGACGGTGCGCTTGGAGTAGTGGGACAGCTTCTCCTTCGGGTGTTCGTAGAACCTGAGGTTCTCCTCGCGCAGCCCCAGACCCAGATACCACTGCCAGCGCTCCTGCAGCCAGTAGTCGTGCCACTGCTCGTCGGTGCCCGGCTGCACGAAGAACTCCATCTCCATCTGCTCGAACTCGCGGGTCCGGAAGATGAAGTTGCCGGGCGTGATCTCGTTGCGGAACGACTTGCCGGTCTGGGCGATGCCGAACGGCGGCTTCTTGCGTGCCGACGTCATGACGTTGAGGAAGTTGACGAAGATGCCCTGCGCCGTCTCGGGTCGCAGGTAGTGCAGCCCCTCGTCGGTGTCCACGGGCCCGAGGAAAGTCTTGAGCAGCCCGGAGAACTGCCGCGGCTCGGTGAAGGCGCCCTTCACCCCACAGCTGGGGCAGTTGACATCGGCCAGGCCGTTGGGGGGCGGTGTGCCCTTCTTGGCCTCGTATGCCTCCTCAAGGTGGTCGGCCCGGAACCGTTTGTGGCAGCTCTGACACTCGGACAACGGGTCGGTGAAGGTGTCGACGTGACCGGAGGCCACCCAGACCTCTCTGGCAAGGATCACCGCCGAGTCCAGGCCGACGACGTCGTCGCGGCCCTGCACCATCGCCTTCCACCACTGGCGCCGGATGTTCTCCTTGAGCTCCACACCCAGCGGGCCGTAGTCCCAGGCGGAGCGAGTGCCGCCATAGATCTCGCTGCTGGGGTAGACGAAGCCTCGGCGCTTGCTGAGGCTCACCAGCGCGTCGTTGCGCCCACTGTCCTGGGTGCGACTGTCCTTGGTGCGGGCACCTTCTGCGGCCACGATGGCCTCCATCCGGCTGGTTGTCGGCGGTGAGCGGCTGACCTTACCCCTGCGGCTCGGGGCGGGTGTCGACCGCAGCGCGCACCTCGTACCCGCTCGGCTCATTCACGACGAACGCCATCAGCGGGGCCAGAGCAACTTTCACGTCGTACGCCGAGAGCCCGCGCCGGTAGGGCCCGACGCCCGCCCACTCGGTCGCGAGGACCCAGTCGTCGGGATCGTCGACCGATTGTCCTACTCGGCCGCGCAGGTAGCCCGGCCGAATCGCCAGCACCTCCAGCGCTGTCTTGGCAGACAGTAGGAAGCCCGGATGATCCGGCAACGGGACGGCACAACGGGTCACGGCGAGCATCCCGGCACGGTAGCGCGCGCTCCTTATCGGGTTTGACAACCATTCCCAATAAGAGACAATACCAACGTGCCACCCGCCTTGGGAGCGACCGCCTGCGCCGCAACCCTCACCCTGGCCCTCACGGGCTGCGGGGGCAGCAGCCCGTCCGCCGACTCGGCCGAACCAGCTGGCGCAGACCAGAAGGTGCAGGTGGCTGCGTCGTTCTACCCGCTGCAGTGGGTGACCGAGCAGGTGGCCGGGGAGGCGGCAGAGGTCATGAGCCTGACGCCGCCCGGCGCGGAGCCCCACGACCTCGAGCTCGGCCCGCGCGAGGTGGCCGCGGTGGGGGAAGCCAACCTGGTGGTCTACCTGAGCGGATTCCAGCCGGCGGTCGACGAGGCAGTAGAACAGGAAGCCGCCGACTCCGCGCTCGACGTCACGCAGGCCGCCCAGCTCGTGCGCACCACGTCGGGCACAGACCCGCATTTCTGGCTTGACCCCGCCCGGTTGGCTGACGTCGGAGACGCCGTCGCCGGTCGTCTGTCGAGGATCGACGGCGCCGGCTCCGACTCGGCCGGCTACCGCGCCCGCGCCGCCGACCTGCGCGCCCGACTCGAGGCGCTCGACGCCGAGTTCCGTGCCGGGCTGTCCGGGTGCGCCGGGACCGATCTGGTCACCAGCCACACTGCGTTCGGCTACCTGGCCGAGCGCTACGGCATGCAGCAGGTGGGGATCACCGGCTTGACGCCGGACGCCGAACCGTCCCCGCAAGACCTCGCCAAGGTGGCTGCCCATGTCCGGGCCAACGACGTGCACACGATCTACTACGAGACCCTGGTCAGCCCGGACGTCGCCGACACGGTGGCGCGGGAGACCGGTGCCGCCACTGCCGTACTCGACCCCCTGGAAGGCCTGACCGGCGACTCGGCCGGGGACGACTACGTTTCGGTGATGCGCAGCAACCTGGCGACTCTGCGCGATGGCCAGCCGTGTCAGTGACCGCCCCAGCGGTGCTCACGCTCGCCGCCGGCGCCGTCGGC